>NZ_JBIAGC010000005.1:0-236764 GCF_042869595.1 Streptomyces sp. NPDC006879 | reverse complement strand
GAACTACAGACCCTCCTCGCCACCTGGACCGGCGCCTGCCCCACCTGCCACCGCGACATACCAAGCACCACACCAACCTGACCAAGCACTACTAGGAGGACCCCCATCTAAAGACAGGGGCGTAATCGAGTTGAGCCCCTTACTCTGAGCCCATGGCCGCCCTGGAACCCCGCGCGTCGGAGCTATCGCGCACCGAAGAACCACATCAGACCCCCCATCACACCGAAGAGCCGAAACCGACCGGGATTCTGGGTCCGGCCCACCGTTCGCTCAGCATCGGCATCATCACCGTCGTCTTCCTGATCGCCTTCGAGGCCACCGCCGTGGGCACCGCCATGCCGGTCGCCGCCCGGGAACTCGATGGCATCGCCCTCTACGCCTTCGCCTTCTCCGGGTACTTCACCACCAGCCTCTTCGGGATGGTGCTCTCCGGACAGTGGGCCGACCGCCAAGGCCCACTCCGCCCCCTGACCCTGGGCATCGTGGCCTTCGGCACCGGACTCCTGCTCTCCGGTACGGCCGGCTCCATGTGGCTCTTCGTGCTCGGAAGAGCGGTCCAGGGCCTCGGCGGCGGGCTCGTGATCGTCGCCCTGTACGTGGTGGTGAGCCGCGCCTACTCGGAACGATTGCGGCCAGCGATCATGGCGGCGTTCGCGGCGAGCTGGGTGGTCCCCTCCATCGTCGGCCCGCTGGTCGCCGGAAGCGTCACCGAGCACCTCGGGTGGCGCTGGGTCTTCGTGGGCATCCCCGTGCTCGTCGTCTTCCCCCTGGCACTCGCAGTGCCCGAGATCCGGCGCACCGCCTCCGGGCCCGCCGACCCCGATGCCGGGCCCGCCGCCTTCGACCGCCGGCGCATCCGGCTCGCACTCGGTATCTCGCTCGGTGCCGGACTGCTCCAGTACGGGGCGCAGGACCTGCGTCCCCTCTCGCTGGTCCCGGTACTGGCCGGTGTGGCGCTCCTGGTGCCGGCCGTGTGGGGGCTGCTGCCACGCGGTACCTACCGGGCGGCCCGCGGCCTGCCCGCCGTGGTGCTGCTGCGCGGCCTGGCCGGCGGATCGTTCATCGCAGCGGAGAGCTTCGTGCCGCTGATGCTGGTCACTCAGCGCGGGTTGAGCCCCACCTTGGCGGGACTCTGCCTGGCCGGTGGCGGAGCCACCTGGGCACTCGGTTCGTGGGTGCAGGCCAGGCCCAGGCTGGAGCCCTGGCGGGAGCGGTTGATGGTCCTGGGGATGGCCCTGGTGGGTGCCTCCATCGCCGCCGTGCCTTCCGTGCTCGTGGCGGCGGTGCCGGTGTGGGTGGTCGCGGTGTCCTGGGGGGTCGGTTGCTTCGGGATGGGGGTGACCCTCGCCTCGTCGAGCGTGCTGATGCTCAAGCTGTCCGCGCCCGAGGAGGCCGGGGCCAACTCAGCCGCGCTCCAGATCTCCGACGGCCTGGCGAGCGTGGTGCTGCTGGCGGTCGGTGGAGCCGCCTTCGCCACGCTGGGCGGCGGAGCGGTGGGCGCGGTGCACTCCGCGGCCAGTGCCGGGCCGGTCGGTTCGCACCCGGCGGCCTTCGTCGCCGTCTTCCTGCCGATGGCTGCGGTCGCCCTGCTCGGCGCCTGGGTCGCCACCCGCCTCGCGCCACCGAAGGCCCGCCCCGAGGCTTGCCGCGACCGGTGACGGGGCGGGCCCGCCGGGCCCCGCATGTCCACGGCCCGGGCCGCCCGTGGCGGTCCGTCACGCGGGGGTGGGCGGCCCAACTGCCCTGCCCGGCCGCCGAGCCGGCGTGATTGTGAGCTGAGTCGCACCCCACGAGGTCACGGCCTCGTCCAGCCCGAGGGACGGTCGGGCCACCGGTAGGGTGGCCCGGTTGTCGTACGTAAGCCCGTACAGTCCGTGCAACCGAGAGCACCGAACCGGAGACCGTGACTACTACCGCCTCCCACCACCTCTCACCCGCCTTTCCCGGCCGCGCCCCGTGGGGCACGGCCAGCAAGCTGCGCGCCTGGCAGCAGGGGGCGCTGGACAGGTACATCCAGACACAGCCCCGTGACTTCCTCGCGGTCGCGACGCCCGGCGCGGGGAAGACCACCTTCGCGCTGACCCTCGCGTCCTGGCTGCTGCACCACCACGTGGTGCAGCAGATCACCGTCGTCGCGCCCACCGAGCACCTCAAGAAGCAGTGGGCGCAGGCGGCGGCCCGGATAGGCATCCGCTTGGACCCGGAGTACTCGGCAGGTCCGCTGAGCCGCGAGTACCACGGGGTGGCGGTCACCTACGCGGGGGTGGGCGTGCGCCCGATGCTGCACCGCAACCGGTGCGAGCAGCGCAAGACCCTGGTCATCCTCGACGAGATCCACCACGCGGGAGACTCCAAGTCCTGGGGCGAGGCGTGCCTGGAGGCCTTCGACCCGGCGACCCGTCGGTTGGCGCTGACCGGTACGCCCTTCCGCTCCGACACCAACCCGATCCCCTTCGTCACCTACGAGGAGGGCAACGACGGCATCCGCCGTTCTTCGGCCGACTACACCTACGGTTACGGAAACGCACTCGGCGACGGTGTGGTCCGGCCGGTCATCTTCCTCTCCTACAGCGGCAACATGCGCTGGCGGACCAAGGCGGGTGACGAGATCGCCGCGCGGTTGGGCGAACCGATGACCAAGGACGCCGTTTCGCAGGCCTGGCGCACCGCCCTCGATCCGCGCGGTGACTGGATGCCGAACGTACTGCGGGCCGCCGATCAGCGGCTGACCGAGGTGCGCAAGGGCATCCCGGACGCGGGCGGTCTGGTGATCGCATCTGATCAGGACTCCGCACGTGCCTACGCCAAGCTGATCCGGGAGATCACCGGGGCCAAAGCGACCGTGGTGCTTTCCGACGACACGGGTGCCTCGAAGCGCATCGACGACTTCAGCGCGAGCGAAGACCGCTGGATGGTGGCCGTCCGGATGGTTTCCGAAGGCGTGGACGTGCCGCGGCTCGCGGTAGGGGTGTACGCCACCACGATTTCCACCCCGCTCTTCTTCGCCCAGGCGGTCGGTCGTTTTGTGCGTTCCCGTCGACGTGGTGAGACCGCTTCCGTTTTCCTTCCGACCATTCCGATGCTTCTCGGGTTCGCGAATGAGATGGAAGTCGAGCGGGACCATGTGCTCGACCGCCCGAAGAAAGAGGGCGAGGAGGACCCTTACGCCGAATCCGAGAAAGAGATGGACGAGGCGAACAAGGAGCAGGACGAGGACACCGGCGAACAAGACATGCTGCCTTTCGAGGCGCTTGAGTCCGACGCCGTCTTTGACCGGGTCCTCTACGACGGTGCCGAATTCGGCATGCAGGCGCACCCGGGAAGCGAGGAGGAGCAGGACTACCTCGGCATTCCGGGCCTGCTCGAACCGGACCAGGTACAGCTATTGCTCCAGAAGCGGCAGGCCCGTCAGATCGCGCACAGCCGTCGCAAACCCGACACCGAGGCGGATCTGCTGGAACTGCCGGCCGAGCGCCGCCCCGTGGTATCGCACAAGGAGCTGCTGGAGCTGCGCAAGTCGCTCAACACGATGGTCGGTGCCTACGTCCACCAGAGCGGCAAACCCCATGGGGTCATCCACACCGAGTTGCGCCGGGTCTGCGGTGGACCTCCGAGCGCGGAGGCCACGGCCGGGCAGTTGCGCGAGCGTATTGCGAAGGTCCAGGAGTGGGCCACGCGGATGCGGTGATTCCGCATGAAATGGGGGTGGCGTCCAGGTGGAGGAACCCACGGATGCCACCCCTTCGTTCGGGAACGCCCTTGCAGTAATGGATACGTAAAGAGGTGGCTCCCCGGTAAACCACGAGGGCGCACATCGGGCCCGCTGAATCGGGACAAACGACGCCGTCGCGCCCGGATTCTGGACGAGGTCTTCCGCTGAGCGGACCCGCTCGCTACATTCCCGGCAAAGAAACGCCCCGTGGCAGCGCCGCCGCGGAGCGCAGCCGGTGCCAAGGCCTAACCGGCGGCCTCTCCGTGCGTCGCCGATGGGACCGGCAGCGCGAACCCCCGTGGGAGGAACCGCCGTCACGCAGAGGCCGCTCACACAGAGGGAGAGGCGTCGTGACCGCGGAGACCTCCCAAACGCTCGACAGAGGGCTGCGTGTCCTCAAACTCCTTGCCGATACCGACCACGGACTCACCGTCACCGAGCTCTCCAACCGGCTCGGCGTCAACCGCACGGTCGTCTACCGACTACTCGCCACGCTCGAACAGCACGCCCTGGTCCGCCGAGACCTCGGCGGCCGGGCACGCGTGGGCCTGGGCGTACTGCGCCTGGGGCGTCAGGTCCACCCGCTGGTGCGCGAGGCGGCGCTGCCCGCGCTGCGCTCACTGGCGGAGGACATCGGGGCGACCGCGCACCTGACGTTGGTGGACGGGTCGGACGCGCTGGCCGTGGCCGTCGTCGAACCCACCTGGACCGACTACCACGTGGCCTACCGCGCCGGATTCCGGCATCCGTTGGACCGCGGCGCTGCCGGCCGGGCCATCCTGGCCGCACGGGCGGGGGCCCTGATGGACCCCGGCTACACCCTCACCCACGGCGAGCTCGAGGCGGGCGCCAGCGGGGCGGCGGCGCCCTTGGTGGGAATCACCGGCCTGGAGGGCAGCGTCGGCGTGGTGATGCTTGCCGACGCGGTGCCCGAGCGGGTCGGACCGCGCGTGGTGGACGCGGCCCGTGAGGTCGCCGACGCGCTGCGCTGAACACCGCGGGCACTCCCGGGACGGCTGTGCCCGCGGTGCGCACGGCGCTGGTGGGCGACCGTTAGATTGGAGGGGTGCTCTCACGCCTCGCTGGTCTCTCCCGCCCCGTCGCACTGGCCGTGTGCGCCGTGCCGGTGCTGGCCCTCTTCGCCGTTGCCGCGCTCGCCCCACTGCCGTTCGCGCTGGCACAGCCCGGGCTGACCGCGAACGTCCTCGGCTCGCAGGGGGGGACGAAGATCATCGAGATCACCGGGGCGCCGACCCGTGAGACCCGCGGCGAACTGCGGATGACGACGATCGTGGCGACCGGCCCGTCCGCTGACGTGGGCCTCGGTGACGTGGTGGACAGCTGGTTCCGCACGGACCGGGCGGTGATGCCGAGGGAGGCCGTTTACCCCTCCGGCGGGAGCGACAAGGAGATCGAGCAGCACAACTCGGCGGAGATGGCCGAGTCCCAGGACGAGGCGACCCGCGCCGCCCTGGGCTTCCTCGGTGAGAGCCCGAGCAAGGTCAAGGTCTCCCTCAACCTCGCCGACGTGGGGGGCCCCAGCGCCGGGCTGCTCTTCTCCCTCGGGATCATCGACAAGCTCGCCGGGAATGGTGACGGCGGAGACCTCACCGGTGGCCGGTCCGTCGCCGGTACGGGCACCATCTCGGCGGACGGTACGGTCGGCCCGGTGGGTGGCGTCGCGCTGAAGACGCAGGCCGCCAAGCGGGACGGGTCGAGTGTCTTCCTCGTCCCCAAGGCGGAGTGTTCGGACGCGAAGTCCGAACTGCCGTCGGGTTTGCAGCTGATTCCCGTGACCACCCTCAAGGACGCGGTGGGTTCCCTGAGGGCCCTGTCGGAGGGCGGGACGGTCCCCGCCTGCTGACCTCTCCCACGCGGACCGTCCGCGGCGCTGGGGTCACTCGCCGGCCGCCTGCTCCACCAGCGGGATGATCCGCAGTGGCACCGGGTTCTCCATGACGATCGCGGTGGAGGCCCGCATGATGCCCTCGAAGCCGACGACCCGGTCGATCACCCGCTGCAGATCGGCGTTGGAGCGGGCGACCAGCCGGCACAGCATGTCCCCGTGTCCGGTGGTGGTGTGCAGTTCCAGGACCTCGGGGACGGTGGCCAGGTGGGCCCGCACGTCCGAGCCCTGGCCCTGTTTGATCTCCAGGGTGGCGAAGGCGGTCACGGGGTAGCCGAGGGCGGCCGGATCGACCTGCGGGCCGAACCCGCGGATGACTCCGTTGGACTGCAGCCGGTCCAGACGCGCCTGCACGGTGCCGCGCGCCACTGCGAGGCGGCGAGAGGCCTCCAGCACACCGATGCGTGGTTCACGGGCGAGCAGAACGATGAGTCTGCCATCCAGTTCGTCGATCGACATCGAGCTCCTCCTGGTGGTCATCCTGTACAGACAGCCAGGAGATCCTGCCCATTCGCTGGGCAGTTTGACCAGTGGAACAAGAAACTATTGCGCAGCTTGTGGATCGGCGGGACTCTGCGTCCATGACTGAGACCCTGGATCACACCCCCGAGACCGCCCGCGCGGCTGACCCCTTCCCGGTCAAGGGAATGGACGCGGTGGTCTTCGCCGTGGGCAATGCGAAGCAGGCCGCACACTTCTACTCCACGGCTTTCGGGATGAAGGTGGTGGCGTACTCCGGTCCTGAGAACGGTGTACGCGAGACGGCCAGTTACGTCCTGACCAGTGGCTCGGCACGGTTCGTGTTCACCTCGGTGATCAAGGCGACCACCGACCGTGGCCGGTTCCTCGCCGAGCACGTGGAAGCACACGGGGACGGCGTGATCGACCTCGCGCTGGAGGTACCCGACGCGCGGGCCGCCTACGCCTACGCGGTCGCCCAGGGTGCCCGGGGCCTGGAGGAGCCGTACGAGGTATCCGACGAGCACGGCACGGTGGTGCTCGCCGCGATCGCCACGTACGGGCAGACCCGGCACACCCTGGTCGACCGCTCGCGCTACTCGGGCCCGTACCTGCCCGGGTTCGTGGCGATGGCCCCCATGGTGGAGCCGCCGGCCAAGCGCACCTTCCAGGCGATCGACCACTGCGTGGGCAACGTGGAACTCGGCCGGATGAACGAGTGGGTCGCCTTCTACAACAAGGTCATGGGCTTCACGAACATGAAGGAGTTCGTCGGCGACGACATCGCGACCGAGTATTCGGCGCTGATGTCGAAGGTGGTGGCGGACGGCACCCTGAAGGTCAAGTTCCCCATCAACGAGCCGGCCGTCGCGAAGAAGAAGTCCCAGATCGACGAGTACCTGGAGTTCTACGGCGGGCCGGGTGTCCAGCACATCGCCCTGGCCACCAACGACATCGTCGCGACGGTGCGCGCGATGCGTGCTGCCGGCGTGCAGTTCCTCGACACCCCCGACTCCTACTACGACACCCTGGGGGAGTGGGTCGGCGACACCCGCGTGCCGATCGACACCCTGCGCGAGCTGAAGATCCTGGCCGACCGGGACGAGGACGGCTATCTGTTGCAGATCTTCACCAAGCCGGTGCAGGACCGTCCGACGGTGTTCTTCGAGATGATCGAGCGCCACGGTTCCATGGGCTTCGGCAAGGGCAACTTCAAGGCGCTGTTCCAGGCGATCGAGCGCGAGCAGGAGAAGCGCGGCAACCTCTGACCGACCGACCCACACCGATTCCCGCGTACCCCCGCACCTGACCTTGAGGGGGTACGCGGTGCGCGCGGACGTCCCTACGGCTTGTCCGCCGGCTCCGCGGGTCCGGCTGCCGCCGGGGCAGGGGGCTTCCCCTCCGCCGCCGCGTCCTTGCGAGCGGCGGAACCTCCCCTGGCCCCGGCGTCGGCCTCCTGTTCCCTGGGGGCCTTGGGGGGCGCCTTCCCGGCGTCGGCCTTCGCCGCGGACTCCTTGGCGGGAGCACCCTTCGCGGAGGTGTCGGGTCGTTTCTTCTGGTCCGACTTCGGTTCCACCGCTCGCGGGGGCGTCGGCACCTTCTCGATCTTCGGAGGCGTCCACGTGCCGGATCCGTGCACGTTCTGCGGACCGCCCGATGGCTCCTTGATCGCCGCGAGCGCTTCCTTGGCCAGCGGCGCCCGCACCGGTGAGAACCGAGGGTTGGTACGCAGGCTCTCGTCCAGGTGTCGACGGGCCGCCGCCCAGTCCCCGAGGTCCTGTTCGATCACTGCCCGGTGGTAGGAGAAGTCCGCGCTACGCAGACCCTGGTCCGTCGCCTTCTTCGCGTACTCCAGGGCCTGAAGATCCGCGCCCGTCTGGTGGAGCGCCCACCCCAGTGCGTCGGCCACCTGGACGTTCGGGTGACGGTCCCACTCCGCGCGAAGCCGTTTCACGGCGGCGACCGGATCCCCGTGGTCGGCTTCGAACAGCCCGCTCACTACCTCCTGGCCCATTCCGTGCGAGGCCGCCCTCGCCGTCATCGACCGCAGGAGGGCGTAGGCCTGTGCGGCCTCCTCGCCCCGGTCCATCGACTCCAGCAGCTCCCCGAGTTCCAATGCCAGCTGCGGGCTCTGGGTGCGGGTGAGCGCCGTGCGGTAGGCCTTCACCGCCTCGCCGTGTCGATCCAGAGCGGCGAGAGCCCGAGCCTTCCCTCCCAACGACTGGTGGTGCGTGCCGTCCGCGCGCTGGGCCCCCTCGTACATGCGCAGGGCCTCGGCGGCCTCGCCGCGCTCCCAGGACAGCTCGCCGAGCCGGTAGAGGCACTCGACCTTCTCCGCGGGGGTGCGGGCCGCGGCGGCTGCGTTCTCCATCGCCGCCGTCGCGTCCTCCCGCCAACCCCGGTCCCGGTACACCTGCGCCGCCCGCGTGTACGCTGCCAGCCCGGGCCGCAGCGACAGCAGCTTCTCGGATGCGGCCTCGGCCGACTTGTACTCGCCGAGGCCGGTGTACGCGTCGACCAGCACCGGATAGGCCGTCCAACGTTGCGGTGACTGCGCCCGCACCAGCTCGCCCCATTTCTTGCCGGTGCGGAAGTCGTGGCGGGCCACCGCCAGCGCCCCCATCGCGACCATCGCGTCGTAGTTGCCCTTCTCCGCGGGGGTGAGTTGGAGCGAGCGCTTCAAAGCCCGCTCCGCCTTCGGGTACCAGGAGGTGTCCGTGCTCCGGCGGCCCCGTTCCAGGTAGGCCGAGCCGAGGACGGACCAGGCCGGTGCGTCCTTGTCGTGCTCGCGCAGCCAGCTCTCGCGGTCGTCGATCAGGGCCCCGAGATCGGTGGCGGAGGCGGGGGCCCCGAGGCCGACGGAGGACATCGCCCGGTCCTGGGGGCGCGGCGGCCGAGGATCGTCGGGCCGCGCCGGCCGGATCAGCAGCGCTCCGGCGATCAGGACCACGGCCACGGCGGTGGCCACGAGCGTCTTTCGGCCGGTGAAGCCGGCGGACGGGTACGGCTGTGCGGACTCATCGGCGTGTGGTGTCGGCATAAGGTCACTGTGCGTCAATACGAAGAGCACACCGTGCCATGGGGAGCGGTCCTGTGTCCGGGTTCACACCGATGGCCCCGAGTGCCAGGCTGGGGCCATGGAGCACCAGGACGATCTCCGCGACGCACTGCACACCGAGGCAGTCGCCACCGACGTACCCCCCGCCGAAGCGGACGCCGCCGAGGACCCCGACCACGCCCGCCTGCTCGCCCGACTGCGGACCGCCCTCCCCGAGGGAGCCCTGCTGACCGACCCCGAGGTGACGGCCTCCTACGCGCAGGACATGGCGAGCTTCTGTGCCGCCGGAAGGCCGGCGGTGGTGGTGCTGCCCCGCACCGTCGAACAGGTCCAGCACGTCATGCGGACCGCCTCCGCCCTGCGGGTACCGGTGGTTCCCCAGGGCGCCCGCACCGGACTGTCCGGAGCGGCCAACGCCACCGACGGCTGCATCGTGCTGTCCCTGGTGAAGATGGACCGCATTTCGGAGATCAGCGCCGTCGACCGGATCGCCGTCGTCGAACCCGGCGTCGTCAACGCCGTGCTCTCGCGGGCCGTCGCCGAACAGGGCCTGTACTACCCGCCGGACCCCTCCAGTTGGGAGCAGTGCACGATCGGCGGGAACATCGGTACCGCCTCCGGCGGCCTGTGCTGCGTCAAGTACGGAGTGACCGCCGAATACGTGCTCGGTCTCGACGTGGTCCTCGCCGATGGGCGACTGCTGCGCACCGGCCGTCGTACCGCCAAGGGCGTCGCCGGATACGACCTGACGCGACTGTTCGTGGGTTCCGAGGGCAGCCTCGGCATCATCGTCGCCGCAGTGCTCGCACTGAAGCCCGAGCCGCCGGCCCAGCTCGCCCTGGCCGCGGAGTTCCCCTCCACCGCTGCTGCCTGCGAGGCCGTCTGCGCCATCATGGAGCGCGGACACACCCCCTCGCTGCTGGAGTTGATGGACCGCACCACCGTTCAGGCCGTCAACCAACTGGGCAGGATGGGTCTCCCCGAGAGCACCGAAGCGCTCCTGCTGGCTGCCTTCGACACCCTTGACCCGGCCGCCGACCTCGCGGCCGTCGGCGAACTGTGCACGGCCGCCGGGGCCACCGCGGTGGTGCCGGCCGCTGACGCAGCCGAGTCCGAACTCCTGCTCCAAGCACGGCGGACGGCGTTGCCGGCACTTGAGACCCTGCGGCCCGCCACGATGATCGACGACGTCTGCGTACCTCGCTCCCGGTTGGCCGAGATGCTCGACGGCACCCGTGCCATCGCCCAGCGCTACGAACTGACCATCGGTGTCTGTGCGCACGCGGGTGACGGCAACACGCACCCGGTCGTCTGCTTCGACCCCGGCGACCCGCAAGAGGCCCGGCGGGCACGGGAATCCTTCGACGAGATCATGGCGCTCGGCCTCCAACTGGGCGGCACCATCACCGGCGAACACGGCGTCGGTGTCCTCAAGAAGGAATGGCTCGCCCGTGAGCTCGGCCCAGTGGGCGTCGAGGTGCAGCGCGCAGTCAAGCACGCCTTCGACCCACAGGGCCTGCTCAACCCGGGCAAGCTCTTTTGAAGGCACCCGCCCCCGCGCCGAGGGCACCTTCCCCGCGTCCTCCGCGTCGCGGGGAAGGGCCCCGGTCCGGTGGTCGGCTCATGCCTCCCCTTCCGCCGATTCGTCGGAGGGCCAGGGGTCGCGCAGCCACAGCTCGTCCGCCGGTGTAGGGGCGAGGAGTCGGGCCAGGGCCGCTTCCAGCCCCAGCCGGTCCCCCTCCGCGCCGGGTGGAACCAACTGCAAGGTCCGCTCGATCCAGGCCGAAACCACGGTCGAGGGGCACTCCAACAGGGCATCGCCGTCCGGGGAGCTGAGCGCCATGCAGATCACGCTCTGTCCCCCCACCTTCGTCGGCCACACCCGGACGTCTCCCTGGCCACAAGGTCGGAACACCCCCTCCACCAGGAGCTCCCTGGCGAACGTCCACTCGACCGGGGACATCGAACCGGTGTGGAAGGTGATGTGGACGGCGTAGGGGTCTTCGGTGCGGTAGGTCAGCCGGGCGGGTACCGGGATGCTGCGCTCCGGCGACAGCACCAGTTTGAGTTCCAGTTCGCGTTCCACCACGGTGTGCGACATCGGCGTCCCTTCCTCTTGTGCCTGGCCGGATACCCGGCCTCGAAAGGTAGAGAGCGCCCAGGGCGCCTTTCATGACGCGACTTTCGGGCAGGAATTTTCTTCAGCGGCCCGGTGGGGGACCCGGCGCCGGACGCCGCCGTTCGCTCGCCAGGTCGAACCGGACCCGTTGCCCCGACTCCTTCCTGCGGCCCACGCGTTCTTCGTTAGTGTCCTCCCTGGGACAGACGACGCGGATGTTCATGATCGGAGTTGGAAGACAGATGACGGATGCTCCGGACGACGGCGGGAACATGGCCCGAGAGGGTTTCTACCCCGATCCTTCTGTCCCCGGCTTCGTCCGGTACTGGAACGGCCAGGCCTGGGCACCCGGCACCAGCCGCCCCGCGAAGCCGGGGGAGCTCTCCGCGTCCGGGCCGGCGGGCACCACCGAGGAAACCGGTCCGGTCTTCCTGGACGAGGACCCCGAAATCCCGACGGACCCCGTCACCCCCACCGACTCGGAGGTCGCACATGCCTCCCAGGCCCGCCCCGGGATCGAGCCTGCGGACGCGGTCCCGGTACCGCGCGTTGAGCCGGCCTCCGCTTGGCAGGCCGACGCCGCTCGCCAGTCCGGGTTCGGCGGTGACCACGACCAGCGGGTCTCCTGGGGTGGCAGCGCGCCCGACCCGCGGGTGCCCGCCCGCCCGGCCGACCCAGTAGCACCGGCTCGTCCCCATCTGGGAGCACCTGCGGCCGAAGCGTCCTCGCGCGATCCCTATGCCGCCCCCGTGGGGTCCGCCGGAGCAGCCGTGCGCGACCCCCGCCTTCCTGCTCCGGCACCCGAACCCGCCCCCCTGCCCGGGGAGCCGGCCGCCCCTGAGGCGGAGGAGAGCACCCCGGCGGCCCAGCCACGGGCGGTGGCGCAAGAGTCCGCCCCGTTGGTTCCGGCGCAGCCCGGGCCGGTCGCCGCCCAGGCCTGGGAACAGCAGGTGCAGCAACTGGCCCGGCCCGGTGAGGACTGGAGGCCGCCACCGGCAGACGTCTTCCAGCAGATGGCCGAGAACTCCGCCCGCCCCGCCGGGTTGGGACGCCGCTTGGCCGCCCGCCTCCTCGACTCCGTCGTCTACGCGGCGGTGGCCGTCGCCGTCGCGGTGCCGCTGCTTCCGAGGACCACTGCGCACCTGGAGGCGAAGATCGATGCGGCCAAGCTCCAGGGCAGGACGGTCACGGTGTGGTTGTTGGACGCCACCACCGCCGGCCATCTAGGTCTGGTGCTGGCCACCCTGCTGCTCTTCGGCGTTGTGTACGAGGCGTTGCCGACCGCCAAGTGGGGTGCCACGCTGGGCAAGAGACTGTTGGGGCTGCGGGTCCGTGACACGACCGCTCAACAACCCCCTTCGTTCGGGGCCTCGCTGCGCCGTTGGCTGACCTACGGGGTGCTGGGTTCGCTGGGCGTCGGGGTGTTGGGCGCGGCCTGGTGCCTGTTCGATCGGCCGTGGCGGCAGGGATGGCACGACAAGGCGGCCGGCACTTTCGTGGGGCGCTGAGGCCTGTCCCCCGATACCCGGCGGGTGTGCGACGACAGCTGCGGTGCCTCGCCGCGTCGTCGGTCCGCGTCAGCCGGTTGCCGTACCGGGCGCGCCTGCCTTCCCCCTAACGGATCGGCTCCCGTTGCGAGGTGTCCCGGCCCGGGTTCGACTACGGCCATGAGTACCGATCAGCCGCGCCCGGGAGAGTCGCCAGAAGACGATCCGTTCCTCAAGAAGCCGCCGGACCAGACGCCCCCGTCCGGCGGCTCGCCCTACGGCTCTCCGCCTCCCGGTACACCGCCGCCCGGCGGACCGGCGGGGCCGGCCTCGGGTGGGGGCGCGGGCGGCGGCTTCCCCCCGCCGCCGCCCCCGCCGCCCGGCGGTGGTCCGTACGGGGGCGACCCGTATGGTGGCGGCCCCGGCTCCTACGGTGCTCCTGACCCGCTGGCGGGGATGCCGCCGTTGGCTCATTTCGGCAAGCGGCTGTTGGCCCGGATCATTGATGTCCTGCTGATCGCCATTCCCCTCTATCTGATCCAACTGCCTTTCGAGGGCAACCGCTTCGTGATTGAGTCGAACAACGGCGAGGACGCCACGGAGGTCTTCACACGGGCCTACAACGGCAGTGGGCTGCTCTGGACGCTGATCGCCATCGTCGCCTACATCGGTTACGACACCCTGATGGTCAAACGGAACGGACAGACCCTCGGTAAGCGGTGGTTGGGCCTGCGCGTGGCGATGCTCAATGACGGCACCGTTCCCCCGACGAACGCCTCGCTCTCCCGTGCCGCCATGTTGTGGCTGCCGGCGCTCCTGTGCTGTCCGTGCATCTGGGAGTTGGTGCTGATCATCACGATCCTGGCGGACCGCCCCTACCGGCAGGGTCTGCACGACAAGGTGGGCAAGACGGTCGTGGTCACGGTCGTGGCCTGAGCGCCGTCTGGCCTGGGGGACGGGGTCGCCCGAGTGCCGCGAACCCGGTGGACCCTTCCGGTCGTCGTGCCTGGAGCTGTGCAAGCAGCCGAGGCCGGTCCGATCCCCTTTGTCGGGGTCGGGCCGGCCGTTTGTGCTTCGTGTTCACCGAACCCGGACCGTCGCGGCGTTGGTGGAAGAGCGGACGCGCGATCTCGGGTGCGGGGGGCCGGTCGGATCAGTGGTGTACCGGCTGGGCTGGACGCTCGGCGGGACGGGTCTGTGCTGCCGGGGTTGCCGGGCGCGAAGCCGGGGCGCTGGCGCTCGCCTGCTTCGGGAGCGGCACCGAGAGGGAGACGAGGATACCGAGGGCGAGGGCGGCCAGGGTGATGATCGCCACGCCGATCCCGCTGCGGGTCTGGGACAGCAGCAGCATGGCGAGGGTTGAGACGACGACCGTGGCGGAGCCGTAGGCAAGCTGTGCGGCAGTCGGGCGCGGCATGGCGGGTTCCGTCCTGGAGGCTTCGTAGGGGGAGGAGTCGGCTCAACTCGGGCGCACGGCAACCGACTCTACGACGGTGGATGCCCGAAGGGAACGGCTGGTAAGCACGACCTAACCCCCTGTGCCGGTGCATGGGGGGCGCACACGCGTTTCACGTGCACCAATGCGGAAGAAGTGCGCGCCTGTTGACATCACCAACAGTGTCCGTAATGCGGAACCGGCCGCCCGCATAGTGCACTTGCTCGGACCATGTCAAGGTCTGTCTTTTCTGGCTCTCATCCGATCGAATGTCGTTCACTTGAGACGCGTGCTGCCCCGGAACCCCCCATCCTCGGTTTTCGGCCGGGTGGCCGCGGGAGGGGAACAACATCAAGTGAGCATGAAGAATCCGCGCGGCCGACGAGTGCTGCGCACTGCCGCGGTGACGGTGGCCATGGCTGCCTGCGCCGCCAGTATCTCGGCCTTCTCCACTGCTTCTGCCCAGAGCGCCCCGACCGACGTGGCGGTAGACCGCCACGACCCGGCGCCCGCGAAGACGCATGTCGAGCACGACCTCGAAGGCCCGTTCAGCAAGCAGCAGGCGCAGGCCCGCGAGGCCGCCCTGGAACAGGTCATCTCAGGCAAGGCCGGTGTGCAGCAGCGCAACGGCTCCAAGGTGGTGAAGCTCGCCAACAAGAAGTACGTCGAGCTTGCCCGGGAGAAGGCCGACAAGATCTTCACCATCCTCGTCGAGTTCGGCGACAAGGTCGACAACACGACCATGTTCGACCCGGACGGCGACGGGCCGAAGCCGCCCATCAAGAAGTACGCCGGCACGCCCGGCCCGCTGCACAACAAGATAGCCAAGCCCGATCGCAAGAAGGACAACAGCACGGCCTGGAAGGCGGATTACAACCGCAAGCACTTCCAGGACCTGTACTTCGCCACGGGCAAGGGCGAGCACTCGCTCAAGACCTACTACGAGAAGACCTCCTCCGGCCGCTACTCGGTCGACGGCACCGTCTCCGACTGGGTCAAGGTCCCCTACAACGAGGCCCGTTACGGTTCCAACTACTGCGGCCAGTCCAACTGCGCCAATGTGTGGGACACCGTCCGTGACGGCGTCAACGCCTGGGTCAAGGCCCAGAAGAAGGCCGGCAAGACCGACAAGCAGATCAAGGCCACCCTGGCGAAGTACGACGCCTGGGACCGCTACGACTACGACGGCGACGGCAACTTCAACGAGCCCGACGGCTACATCGACCACTTCCAGATCGTCCACGCGGGCGAGGACGAGTCGGCTGGTGGCGGTGCGCAGGGCGGCGACGCTCTGTGGGCCCACCGCTGGTACGCCTACGGAACCAACGCGGGACAGACCGGCCCGAAGGACAACAAGGCCGGTGGTACCCAGATCGGCAAGTCCGGCATCTGGGTCGGCGACTACACCATGCAGCCGGAGAACGGCGGCCTCGGTGTCTTCGCCCACGAGTACGGCCACGACCTCGGCCTGCCGGACCTGTACGACACCTCCGGCGGTGGCGAGAACTCGGTCGGTTTCTGGTCCCTGATGTCGGCAGGCTCCTGGCTGGGCACCGGCAAGCAGTCCATCGGTGACATGCCGGGCGACATGACTGCCTGGGACAAGCTCCAACTGGGCTGGCTGAACTACGACAAGGCCAAGGCCGCCACCAAGTCCACGCACAAGCTGGGCGTCTCGGCGTACAACACCCGCAAGAAGCAGGCGCTGGTCGTCGAACTGCCGAAGAAGTCCGTCACCACCACCGTCACGGCGCCCGCCGAGGGCACGATGCAGTGGTGGAGCAACATGGGTGACGACCTCAAGAACACCCTCACCCGCTCCGTGGACCTGACCGGCAAGTCCTCCGCCGCACTGTCCCTCAAGGGCTGGTGGGACATCGAGAAGGACTACGACTACCTCTACACCGAGGTGTCCACCGACGGTGGCAGCCAGTGGACCGCCCTCGACGGCACCGCGAACGGTCAGGCCCTGCCGCGCGACGCCGCCGACAAGCCCGCTCTGACCGACGTCTCCGGCGACTGGAAGGACCTGAACTTCCCGCTCGACGCCTACGCCGGCAAGAAGATCGATCTGCGCTTCCGCTACCAGACCGACGGCGGCGCCGGCGGCAAGGGCTTCACCGCCGACGCGCTGAAGATCACCGCTGATGGCGCGGCCATCTTCACCGACGGTGCCGAGACGGCTGCCGAGGGCTGGACGGCCAAGGGCTTCTCCCGGGTGGGCGAGAGCTTCACCAAGAAGTACAAGCAGTACTACCTGGCCGAGAACCGCCAGTACGTCTCGTACGACAGGACCCTCAAGGTCGGCCCGTACAACTTCGGCTTCTCGAACACCCGCCCCGACTGGGTCGAGCACTACCCCTACCAGAACGGTCTGATGCTCTGGCTCTGGGACACCTCCCAGAAGGACAACAACGTCAGCGCGCACCCCGGCTCGGGTCTGATCCTGCCGATCGACGCCCACGCCAAGCCGCTGAAGTGGTCCGACGGCTCGCTGGTCCGTAACAAGATCCAGCCGTTCGACGCGCCGTTCAGCAAGTACCGGACCGACGGTTTCACGCTGCACAACGCCGGCAAGGCGCTGCGCATCCCGTCCAAGCGCGGCGTGTCGGTCTTCGATGACCACAAGGGCAAGTACTACTACGCGGAGAACCCGACCGGCAGTGTCAAGACCGCTGACACCAACACCCGGATCTCGATCCTCCGTGAGGCCAAGGACGGTTCGAACATGACCATCCGGGTCGCCCCCTCCGTTCGATAGTCTCGCATCACCACAGGTCAAAGCATGATCGGCCGTCGCCCACTAGCGGGCGGCGGCCGATCGCGTTTAGATGCGTGGTGCGAAGTCGTTATTGACATACCGGTCGCGTACCGGACTCACGGGGGAAGTGAGAGGCATGCCAGGCGGAGGATTCATCAAGCTGCCCAACGGCACGGTGGTGGTCGCCCTGACCCTGCCGAGGCCGTGTCCGGACGGCACCGGTGGCAACGGCAAGGTGCGCGTACTCGTGCACGCAGTGAACCGGGCCCGCGCCCTGACCAGGCTGCGCAACCTCGGAATGCGCGCCGTCTACCTGCGGGGCAATGCCGAACCACCCACCCCGGATGAGATCACCGCCGTACTGCACCACCCCGACGGCCTGCTCTGGCGGACCGCGCCGGACCGCACTGCCGAGCTGTGGCACCCCATCCGGGCCCTGCTGGGATGACCGCTCCGGGGCCCGTCGGGGCCGCACCGTCTCCCGGCTGGAGGGCCGGGAACGTCGGGGGCGCCGCAGCCGGCCCCGCCGGCCGTCAGCCGAGGACCACCGGGGTGCCGGACAGCTCCACCCCCGCGGCGCGCAGCTCCTCCAGGGCACGGGCCGTGGTGTGCGGGGCCACGCCTGCGGTGAGGTCCAGCAGGACGCGGGTGGTCAGCCCCTCGGCCGCGGCGTCCAGGGCCGTGGCCCGCACGCAGTGGTCGGTGGCGATGCCGACCACGTCCACGGCGTTCACCTCGCGCTCGCGCAGCCACCGGGCCAGAGCGACGGCGTTCTCGTCCTGTCCTTCGAAGCCGCTGTAGGCAGCGCTGTAGGCGCCCTTGTCGAAGACTGCGGCGATGGCGCCGGAGGCCACGGCGGGGGCGAAATTCGGGTGGAAGCCCACGCCCTCGGTGCCGGCCACGCAGTGCACCGGCCAGCTGCGCTGGAAGTCCGGCTCGGCCGGCGGGCGGGCGAAGTGGTCACCCGGGTCGATGTGGTGGTCGCGGGTGGCCACGACGTGCCGGTAGCCGGCCGAGGACTGGCCGATCAGCTCGGTGATGGCGGCGGCCACGTCCGCGCCGCCCTTCACGGCGAGGCTGCCGCCCTCGCAGAAGTCGTTCTGAACGTCCACGACGATCAACGCGCGGTGCATGGCGGCTGTCCTTTGGTCGGGCCGGGCCTGGTCGGCCCGGACGGTGCGGGGCGGGGGCCCGGTGCTCGGGCCGGGCCTGATCTGGTCTGTGGCGCGGTGGCGCTGATCGTGTGGCGGCGGGACGATGCCCCTTGGATGCCCGGCCGCCCGGCGTTCATGCCTACTCGTCACACGTGCGCCTGCCCGCCGCCGTTCAGAGGTATTCCGTGGGGATGACAGCTTCGCCGCGGGAGAGCTGGACCGCGGACATCGGCAGTCGACCACGGGTTGCCCGGTGGCGGTCCCGGGCTGCTTCGAGCGGCTCCCTGGCCACGACCTCCCCGCCCTTGACGAGCTCCACCGCGAGCTGCTGACCTGCGAGCTCGGGCGGTACCGGGCCGGTGCCGATCACCTCCGCGACGGCGATCCCCTCGTCGTCACGTCGGCGCGCGGCCCATTTGCGACCCCCGTGGGAGGTCTTGCCGCCCAGGGACTTCTTGGCCACCGGGAGCAACGGGGCCTTGGGGTCCGCGGACGCGGCGCGGGCGACCAGCTTGTAGACCATGGAGCAGGTCGGGTGGCCGCTACCGGTGACCAGCTGGGTGCCCACCCCGTAGGCGTCCACGGGCGCGGCGGCCAGCGAGGCGATGGCGTACTCGTCGAGGTCGGAGGTGACCACGATCCGGGTGCCGGTCGCCCCGAGTTCGTCCAACTGCTGACGGACCCGGTGGGCGACCAGCAGCAGGTCGCCGGAGTCGATGCGGACGGCACCCAGACCGGTGCCCGCCACCTCGACGGCGGTGCGCACTGCTTCGGCCACGTCGTAGGTGTCCACGAGCAAAGTGGTGGCGCCGCCCAGCGAGGCCACCTGGGCGACGAAGGCGTCCCGCTCACTGTCGTGCACCAGGGTGAAGGCGTGCGCGCTCGTGCCTACGGTGGGGATGCCGTAGCGGAAGCCGGCCGCCAGGCAGGAGGTGGAGGAGAAGCCGCCCACGTAGGCCGCACGCGCCGCGGCCACGGCCGCCAGTTCGTGGGTCCGGCGGGCGCCCATCTCGATCAGGGGCCGTTCACCGGCGGCAGCCGCCATCCGGGAGGCCGCGGCGGCGATCGCCGAGTCATGGTTCAGGATGGAGAGGATCACCGTCTCCAGCAGCACGCATTCGGCGAAGCTGCCCTCGACGCGCAGGATCGGGGAGCCGGGGAAGTAGGCCTCGCCCTCGGGGTATCCCCAGATGTCCCCACCGAAGCGGTAGGAGGACAGCCAGTCGAGGGTGCGCATGTCGACCACCGCGCGCTCGCGCAGGAAGTCCAGCACGGCGTGGTCGAAGCGGAAGTTCTCCACGGCGTCCAGGACCCGGCCGATGCCCGCGACGACGCCGTAGCGTCGACCTTCGGGCAGTCTGCGGGTGAAGACCTCGAAGACCGAGCGGCGTTCGGCGGTGCCGTTGCGCAGCGCGGCCTGAAGCATCGTGAGCTCGTAGTGGTCGGTGAAGAGCGCTGTCGACGGGACGTCCACCGGCAGGCCCAGGTCCGCAGGGTTCATGGCTGGGATGCTACTCCACATCTCGTCAGTCTGACGAGATCTACCTCGGTTTGTGCGACGAGCCCGTCACAGTGGCAGCATGGGCAGGGTGAGTGTTGCTCCCATCGAGATCGAACGCACCCAGCAGGCGGAGGAGACCTCCGCGGTCCCCGAACCGGACGTCCCCTGGGTCACGCTGGTTCACAACGACCCGGTCAACCTGATGAGCTATGTGACGTATGTCTTCCAGGCCTACTTCGGCTACTCCAAGGACAAGGCGCACAGGCTGATGATGGACGTCCACCACAAGGGGCGGGCGGTCGTCTCCAGAGGCACCCGCGAAGAGATGGAGCGCGACGTACAGGCCATGCACGGATACGGACTCTGGGCGACCCTCTCGCAGGACCGCGGCTGATGGCCGCGCACCCCGGCACCTTCGTGCCGCTGGAGGGCGGCGGCGCGGCTGTCGCCCTCGATGAGGTCGAAATCTCCATCCTGCGCTCCCTTGCGGTCCAACTCCTGGAGCTGATCGGTCCCGGTGACGAGCCCAAGGCGGGCGAGGACCCGCTGGCCGCGCTCTTCGCCGAGGGGCCCAGTGAGCCGCCCAGCGATCCGGCGCTGGCCCGGCTGTTCCCGGACGCCTACGGCGCCGGTCCGGGTGGTGATGAGGTCGGGGACCCGCAGGAGCTGCGCGACTGGTCCGCGGAGTTCCGCCGGTTCACGGAGTCGGACCTGCGCACCCGCAAGCGGGAGGACGTGCTCGCGGTCGTCCGTTCGTTGGACGCGCTCACGCCCGGCGGCGACGGGGCGGCGGTGCTGGAGTTGCGCGGCGAGCTGCCGCAGCGCTGGTTGGGCGCGCTGAACGACCTGCGGCTGACCATCGCCTCCCGGCTGGAGATCGCCGAGGACGACGAGGGGGCTCGGCTGTTCCGGCTTCCGGACAGTGATCCGCGCAAGCCCATGGTGATGGCGTACCTGTGGCTCGGTGGCCTCCAGGAGACCTTGGTGGAGACCCTGATGGGCTAAGGGTGCCCCTCTGCGCGTCCCTGGCGGCGATTCGGCGACGGCCGCGGCGCAGCGTTGCCGGATCACCCGATCGCACCCCGTACGCGGGGTGCGATCGCTTCGTGGTGCTGCCGTGCCTGACGCCGCGCGCTGATCCAGCGGGGCGTGGCAGGCGCGATCCCGGTGCAGTGCCGAAATGCACTCTCATGGGAGTCTCAAATCCGAATAACGATCTGATGAACCGGATTCGCTCAATTGTCATCGAGTGGGTGAATCATCCGGTTTTCCCGGTGGTCCGCGTCACAGTTCTGTCCGCCGGTCGGTGATCGCGCCGTGATAGATCTTCAAGATCTCCGGCGCGACGACACCCCTGTCCGTCGGCGTAGCTCAAGGCCGGCGGACCGCCGGCGTGCACTCCATCCATATCCGGGGGGATCGAGACCCGATCCGCAGCCGCCTCGCGGCGCGGGTCGGCATGGAGAAAGGCGCACCAGACATGACCTCGCTGCAGGTCGAGCAGCAGGACCCCGATGCCGGGAGGCCCGGCGGCGCCGTGGCCACCGAGCCGGGCGAGGGGTACCACCGGGCGCTCGGCGCCCGTCAGATCCAGATGATCGCCATCGGTGGCGCGATCGGCACCGGCCTGTTCCTCGGGGCGGGCAAGGCCATCTCCAAGGCAGGTCCCAGTCTGATCCTGGCCTACGCCCTGGCGGGCCTGGTCATCTTCTTCATCATGCGGGCGCTGGGCGAACTGCTGATGTACCGGCCCGTGTCGGGCTCCTTCTCGGAGTACGCCCGGGAGTTCGTAGGCCCCTTCGCGGGGTTCGTCACCGGCTGGACCTACTGGCTCTTCTGGGTGGTCACGGGCATCACCGAAGTCACCGCTGCCGCGCAGTACATGACCTACTGGACGGGTGACTCGTTCCCGCAGTGGACCTATGCGCTGATCTTCACGGTGGTCCTCTACGGCGCCAACCTGATCTCCGTGAAGCTCTTCGCGGAGATGGAGTTCTGGTTCTCGATGGTGAAGGTCACCGCCATCGTCGGCATGATCCTCATCTGTGCGGGCATCCTCACCATCGGCTTCTCCGACGCGGCGGCCACCGCCTCGGTGAGCAACCTCTGGAGCGACGGCGGGTTCTTCCCCAAGGGGCTCGGCGGCACCTTGATGACCCTTCAGATCGTGATGTTCGCCTTCCTCGCCGTGGAACTCGTCGGGGTCACCGCCGGGGAGTCCAAGGATCCGGAGAAGGTGCTGCCCAAGGCGATCAACACGGTGCCGTGGCGCATCGCCATCTTCTACGTCGGCGCCCTGATCATGATCCTCTCGGTGGTTCCGTGGTCGGAGTTCCAGCCCGGAGTCAGCCCCTTCGTCGCGGCCTTCGAGAAGATGGGCCTGGGGATCGGGGCGGCCATCGTCAACTTCGTGGTGCTGACCGCCGCGCTGTCCTCCTGCAACTCGGGCATGTACTCCACCGGGCGGATGCTGCGCGACCTCGCCCTCAACCGCCAGGGACCGCGGGTCTTCACCAGGCTGACCAAGAACGGCACTCCCCTGCTCGGCACCAGCTTCTCCGCCTCGCTGATGCTGGTCGGTGTCTGGATCAACTACGTGGCGCCGGGCAAGGCCTTCGACTACGTGGTCTCCTTCGCCACCATCTCCGGCATGTGGGCCTGGATCATGATCCTGGTCTCGCAGATCCGGTACCGGGCCAGATCCGATCGGGGCGAACTGCCGAAGTCGCCGTTCCGCGCGCCCGGGGCGCCGTACAGCAGTTGGTTCGCCCTCGTGTTCATCGCCCTGGTCATCGTGCTCATGGGAGTGGACGAGGACGCTCGGATCTCGCTCTACTGCGCTCCACTGTGGGGCGCAGCACTGGGCGTGAGCTATCTGGTGCTGGGGCGCCGCAACGCCGAGAGGGTGGCCTCCGGCCGGCGCTGAACGGTGGCGGTCCACCTTCCGCGGACGGAGCCGTGTCCACGGCGCCGTCCAGCATGCGGGCCGGTTCGTACTGAGCTTCGGTACGGGCCGGCCCGCATGCTTATCCTGTCGCTCATGCTGACCCTCACCCAGGAGCTGTACGACCAGATCGTCGAGCACTCCCGCAAGGACCACCCCGACGAGGCCTGCGGGGTGGTCGCTGGTCCGGCGGGTTCCGGCCGGCCCGAGCGGTTCATCCCGATGCTCAACGCGGCACGCTCGCCCACCTTCTACGAGTTCGACTCGGCCGACCTGCTGCGGCTCTACCGCGAGATGGACGACCGGGACGAAGAGCCGGTCATCATCTACCACTCGCACACCGCGACCGAGGCGTACCCCTCGCGCACCGACATCACCTACGCCAACGAGCCCGACGCCCACTACGTGCTCGTCTCCACGGCCGACAGCGAGGGCGCGGGCGAGTTCCAGTTCCGTTCGTACCGCATCGTGGACGGGGTCGTCACGGAGGAAGAAGTGCAGGTCGTGGCCGCTTACTAGGTCCCACCTGACCATCTGGTGAGCGGTACGGGTCCGACAGGTGAGATCACACTCCAGTCGAAGGAGTGGGAATCGATACGATGACCGCATGGTTTCCCACGACGTGAGCAACGAGACGCCCAGCACCCTGCTGCTGGTGGCGCGGCTGCACGTCGACCTGTGCCGCCTCGCCAGCGCCATCTGTTCCGCCGCCTGAGCGGCGCCGCCCGCGCTCCGCAGCACCACAGCTCCCCTGCGCGCGGGCCCCGGGCCGCGCGCACCCCCCGCCCTTACGCACGAAGCCTCTTGACGACAGGAACCCAACCATGGCCATCGAGGTCCGCATCCCGACCATCCTCCGCACCTACACCGACGGCGAGAAGGCCGTCCAGGGCAGCGGCGCGACCCTCGCCGAACTGTTCGCGGACCTGGAGACGCGCCACAAGGGCATCGAGGAGCGCATCGTGGACGCCGCGTCCGGCGGTCAGCTGCGCCGCTTCGTGAACGTCTACCTCAACGACGAGGACGTCCGCTTCCTCGACGGGATCTCCACCAAGCTCAGCGACGGCGACAACGTCACCATCCTCCCGGCTGTGGCCGGCGGCGCCCGCTGATGCGGTACGACTCCCCGCTGGCGGCAGTCGGCAACACCCCGCTGGTGCGGCTGCCCCGGCTCTCTCCGTCGGAGGACGTCCGCATCTGGGCCAAGCTGGAGGACCGCAACCCCACCGGCTCGATCAAGGACCGCCCGGCGCTCCACATGATCGAGCAGGCTGAGAAGGCCGGCCGCCTCGCCCCGGGCTGCACCATCTTGGAGCCGACCTCCGGCAACACCGGCATCTCCCTGGCGATGGCGGCGAAGCTCAAGGGCTACCGAATCGTCTGCGTCATGCCGGAGAACACCAGCCAGGAGCGCCGGGACCTGCTCGCCATGTGGGGCGCGCAGATCATCTCCTCGCCCGCTGCGGGCGGCTCCAACACCGCCGTACGCGTGGCCAAGGAGTTGGCTGAACAACACCCCGACTGGGTGATGCTCTACCAGTACGGCAACCCGGACAACGCCGGTGCCCACTACGCCGGCACCGGCCCCGAGATCCTCGCCGACCTCCCCTCGATCACCCACTTCGTGGCCGGGCTCGGCACCACCGGCACCCTGATGGGTGCCGGCCGCTACCTCCGTGAGCACAAGCCGGACATCAAGATCGTGGCTGCTGAGCCGCGGTACGACGATCTCGTCTACGGGCTGCGCAACCTCGACGAGGGCTTCGTTCCCGAGCTGTACGACGCCTCCGTGCTGACCACCCGTTTCTCGGTGGGATCGGCGGACGCCGTCACCCGCACCCGCGACCTCCTCCAGCAGGAGGGGATCTTCGCCGGGGTGTCCACCGGAGCCGCCCTGCACGCCGCGATCGGCGTCGGCAACAAGGCACTCAGGGCGGGCGAGAGCGCCGACATCGTCTTCGTCGTCGCCGACGGTGGATGGAAGTACCTCTCCACCGGTGTCTACACCGCCGCCACCACCGAAGAGGCCATCGCCACGCTCCAGGGCCAGCTCTGGGCCTGAGCCCCGCAAGCCCCACCGCGCCGGCGGTCTTCCGGTGGCGCCCCGCGCCTCGGGCCGCGGGTTTCGACGGGTGGTGGCGGATCCAGGCCCGTGTGGCCAGGTCCACCACCACCCGTCGAGACGAAGTCCCGCACCGGGACGTACCGAGGTGCATCGGTCTCCGGGAACCCCCACCGGCCCCTCCCTTTCGGACGCCGTTTCGGCGCTGGCCACCGGGGCGTGTTCAAGGCATGACGCCCGCGAGGCGCATCGGCGAGTATCCAGAGCGGGGCGACACCGGTGCGGGCCATCGCTCCAGCGGGTGACACCGCAGGTGAGTTCCCCCACAACGGCCAGCCGTTGAGGAGCGACCAGCCCTTTCGCGCCTTACGCTCGATCCACGCACGACCCCCGACGCCCCTCTGTCCCCGTCCCCGGACCGCACACGGAGGTTCCTGCTCCATGAAGCTCACCGTCGTCGGCTGCTCCGGGTCGTTTCCCTCCGCGGAATCGGCCTGTTCGAGCTACCTCGTAGAGGCCGACGGCTTTCGGCTGCTCCTCGACATGGGCAACGGTGCCCTTGGCGAACTGCAGCGCCACATCGGTCTCTACGATCTCGATGCGATCTTCCTGAGCCATCTGCACGCCGACCACTGCATCGACATGTGTGCCTACTTCGTGGCCCGCTACTACCGGCACGAGGGCGGGCGCTGCGGACCGATCCCGGTGTACGGGCCGGAGGGCACCGAGCGGCGGATGGTCACCGCCTATGAGGACGTTCCCGACGAGCAGGCGATGCGCGAGGTGTTCGACTTCCGGACCCTGAAGTCGGCCGCCTTCGAGATCGGCCCCTTCCAGGTGCGCACGGAACGGGTCCGGCACCCCGTCGAGGCATACGGCATCCGGATCGAGCACGGCGGGAGCGTGTTGACGTACTCGGGTGACACGGGACCCTGCGCGGCCCTCGACGAGCTGGCCGCCGATGCCGACCTCTTCCTGTGCGAGGCCTCCTTCACCCATGGCAAGGAGGACATCCCGGCGCTCCACCTCAATGGCCGCGAGGCCGGTCAGGTGGCTTCCGCGGCGGGTGCCCGCCGGCTGGTGCTCACGCACATTCCGCCGTGGACGGACGCCGCCTTGAACCTGGCACATGCGGCGGAGGTCTACGGAGGTCCGGCCGAACTGGCCCGGGCCGGCGCCGTCTACGAGCTGTAGCCCCGGGACCACGGATTCACGCAGGAGCCCCCGCCTGCGCCCGTCGGAAATCAGACGGGCGCAGGCGGGGGCTTCCAGTTTGGGGTCGGTGCCTACTTGGCGTCGGCCTTCTCCATCTCGGCGATCTCCTCGTCCGTCTCCCGGCCCGGGGTGGGCAGGTTGAACTTGACGATCGCGAAGCGGAAGACCACGTAGTACAGCGCGGCGAAGACCAGGCCGACCGGGATGATCAGCCAGGGCTTGGTTGCGTTGCTCCACCCCAGCGAGAAGTCGATCAGACCCGCGGAGAAGGTGAAGCCGGCATGGACGCCCAGGGCCCAGGTGACGGCCATGGACAGGGCGGTCAGCACGGCGTGCAGCGCGTAGAGCAGCGGCGCGATGAACATGAAGGAGAACTCGATGGGCTCCGTCACGCCGGTGACGAAGGAGGTCAGGGCGAGCGAGAGCATCATGCCCGTCACGGCCTTGCGGCGCTCGGGCCGGGCGGCGTGCGCGATGGCCAGGGCCGCGGCCGGCAGACCGAACATCATGATCGGGAAGAAGCCGGTCATGAAGAGGCCGGCATCCGGGTCACCGGCGAAGAACCGGTTGAGGTCACCGTGGATGACCTCGCCGGCGGCGTTGGTGAAGTCGCCGATCTGGAACCAGGCGACGGTGTTCACGAACTGGTGCATGCCGATCGGGATCAGCGCGCGGTTGATGGCACCGAAGAGGCCGGCGCCAGCCGCGCCGAGACCGGTCATCCACTCACCGAAGTTGGAGATGACGTCGCCGACCGGCCCCCAGGCCAGGCCGAAGAAGACACCGGCGATGACGCCGACGAAGGCCATGATGATCGGGACGAGTCGGCGGCCGTTGAAGAAGCCGAGCCAGTCCACCAGCTTGGTGCGGTGGTAGCGCTGCCACAGCATGGCGGCCAGCAGGCCCATCACGATGCCGCCGAGAACGCCGGGGTTGTTGTACGTCGCGGCGACGTCCACACCCTTGTTCTCGGTTGTGTTGACCACGGCCTCGGTCACGGGGAAGGCGGTGAGGACGTTCTTGTAGACCAGGAACCCGACGAGCGCCGCCAGCGCGGTCGAGCCGTCGGCCTTCTTCGCGAAGCCGATGGCGACGCCGATGCAGAACAGCAGGGGCAGGTTGGCGAAGACCGCGTCACCGGCGGTGGCGAACACCGAGGCGACCTTGTCCCAGCCGAGGCCGTCCTTACCGAAGACGTCCGGCTGGCCCAGGCGCAGCAGGATGCCCGCCGCGGGCAGGACCGCGATCGGTAGCTGAAGGCTTCGGCCGACCTTCTGCAGGCCCTGGATCAGGCCTTGGCCCCACTTCTTGGCGGGCGGCGCCGTAGTGGCGGTAGCCGTACTCATAACTTCCTCCGGTGAGCCAAGTCGCCGCCGGAGGGCATGGAGAGCACGGGGGTCGGCGGCGTCTTGAAAAAGGGGGTCACGCGCGCCGGGGGAGCGCGCATGGTCTACACCACTTGGTGGTGTAGACCAGTTTTAACACGGTCGGGGTCACGTAAGGAACCCGTCATTCTCAAGGAGTCTTGGAGAATTCCCGGGAAGCGGCAGACCCCCCGACCGTGATGGTCGGGGGGTCTGTCGGGGTGTGATCTTCGCGTTTCCGGGCTGACCTGGGGGTCTGGGGGTGGCGACAAGGAGTGGCCGGAAAGTGTCGGTGGCCGGGTCAGGGTTTGACCGCTTCATCCTCTAGCTCTTGGAACACCTCCTCCGGCTCGTTGCCCGGCGTCGGGATCTTGAAGTAGGTGATCGAGAACCTGAAGATCACGTAGTAGACCACCCCGAAAGCCAGTCCGATCGGGATGATCATCCAGGGCTTGGTGGCGAGCCCCCAGTTGATCACGTAGTCGATCAGTCCGGCCGAGAAACTGAACCCGTCCTTGACGCCCAGCCCCCAACTGACCGCCATCGACACGCCCGTCAGCAGTGCGTGGATCACGTACAGCGCCGGTGCCACGAACAAGAAGGAGTACTCCAGTGGCTCGGTGATCCCCGTGATGAAGGAGGTCAGGCCCACCGACAGCATCAGGCCGCCGACCTCCTTGCGGCGCCCGGGCTTGGCGCAGTGTGTGATCGCCAGCGCCGCCGCGGGTAGCGCGAACATCATGATCGGGAAGAAGCCCGTGGTGAACTGGCCCGCCGTGGGGTCGCCGGCCAGGAAGCGGCTGATGTCACCGTGCACCACCTGCCCGTCCGGCTTGGTGTAGCTGCCGAACTGGAACCACACCGGCACGTTCAGGAACTGGTGCAGGCCGATCACCAGCAGAGCCCGGTTGGCGACCCCGAAGATCCCGGCCCCCCAAGCGCCGAGGCTGGTCAGCCAGTCACTGAAGCCCTCCAGTCCGTCACCGATCGGCGGCCAGATCCACAGGCACAGCGCCGCGAACGCGATGCCGACGAAGGACATGATGATCGGAACCAGTCGCCGCCCGTTGAAGAAGCCGAGCCAGTCCACCAGCTTCACACGGTGGTAGCGCTGCCAGAACCAGGCGGCCATCAGGCCCATCAGGATCCCCCCGAACACCCCCGGGTTCTGGAAGGTGAGCGCCACCACCGAACCGTCGTCGGCCTGGCAGCCGAGCGCGATCTGCTCGGTGTCCGCGGGGCAGGGCTTGGGGAACTGGCGCAGCACGTTGAAGTAGACGAGGAAGCCGGCCACCGCCGCCAGCGCCGTGGAACCGTCCGCCTTCTTCGCCATGCCGATGGCCACGCCGATGCAGAACAGCAGGGGAAGCCCGATATCAGGGTCGAGCAGCGCGCCGCCAGCGCCCGCCATGACCTTGGCGACATCCGTCCAGCCGAGTCCGTCCGCTCCGAACACGTCCGGCTGGCCGAGTCGGTTGAGGATTCCCGCCGCGGGTAGGACGGCGATGGGCAGTTGGAGGCTGCGCCCCATTTTCTGCAGCCCCTGGAAGAGCCCGTGCCACCACTGCTTTCGTGGTGCCGCGGCGGTAGCGTCGGCGCCCAACGTTCCCTCCCTCTGCCGGCTGGTTTGGCGCAGGCCGCGCACTGGTGTAGACCAGTCTTCGATGCGGTCTCCGCTGATCGTCATCATTCGGTAGAACCGCTACGCGCGCTCGGGTAGATGGGCCAACCGTGCGTTACCGTGACAAAGCGGACCGTCGCGACGGTACGCCGAGACTCGTTCCTTGAAAGAACAGGGAGATAGACATGGCCAGCAAGGCTGAGAAGATCGTCGCCGGGCTCGGCGGAATCAAGAACATCGAAGAGGTCGAAGGCTGCATCACCCGCCTGCGCACCGAGGTCGTGGACCCGAGTCTCGTCGACGAGGCCGCGCTCAAGGCCGCCGGCGCCCACGGAGTGGTCAAGATGGGCACGGCCATCCAGGTCGTCATCGGCACCGACGCCGACCCCATCGCCGCCGATATCGAGGACATGATGTAGCGCCACCCGCGGCCGTCCGCACCCACGAAGACCCCGCCCCTCCACACGGACGGCCCACCACGTCCGGACCAGCGGAGCGGGGCTTCGTCGTGCAGCGATAGGCTCAACCCATGTCTCGCATCGACGGCCGCACCCCCGACCAGCTCCGCCCCGTCACCATCGAACGAGGGTGGAGCAAGCACGCAGAGGGCTCCGTCCTCATCTCCTTCGGCGACACCAAGGTCTTCTGCACCGCATCCTTCACCGAAGGCGTCCCGCGCTGGCGCAAGGGCAGCGGCGAAGGCTGGGTCACCGGCGAGTACTCGATGCTGCCCCGCTCCACCAACACCCGCGGCGACCGCGAGTCCGTCCGCGGCAAGATCGGTGGACGCACCCACGAGATCTCCCGTCTCATCGGCCGCTCCCTTCGTGCCGTCATCGACTACAAGGCCCTGGGCGAGAACACCATCGTCCTCGACTGCGACGTCCTCCAAGCCGATGGAGGCACCCGCACCGCAGCCGTCACCGGCGCCTACGTGGCACTCGCCGACGCCGTCTCCTGGGGTCAGAGCAAGAAGCTCATCAAGGCCGGCCGCAAACCGCTCACCGGTACCGTCGCCGCAGTCAGCGTGGGCATCGTCGACGGCACGCCCCTCCTCGACCTCTGCTACGAGGAGGATGTCCGAGCCGAGACCGACATGAACGTCGTCTGCACCGGTGACGGCCGTTTCGTCGAGGTCCAGGGAACCGCCGAAGGCGAGCCGTTCGACCGCAAGGAACTCAACGCCCTCCTCGACCTCGCCGCCGGTGGCTGCGCCGACCTCGAAGAGCTCCAGCGCAAGGCGCTGGAGCTCTGAGCCGTCCCGCCAAGGCCGTCCGAACCCGTTCTGGCGCCCCAGGCGGTACCGATCTGCCCGCGGGGTCCGGACCGAACCCAGGGCAACGAGAGCCGACGGGAACTCCCCCCATCGCCCCGACGTCGTAACGGACATGGGCGCACAGCTCCAGGCTGTGCGCCCGTCCGCACATTCGACCCCAGGGGGACCCGCATGACCACCCGCCGCCGCACGACGGCGCTCGTTGCCGCCGCCGTCCTCGCCCTGCCCGGCATAGCGGCCTGTTCCGCGATCGACACGGCCATGGACTGCGCACAGACCGCCGTGGCCATCACCGACGCGGCCAATGACCTCCAGCAGGCCGTCTCCCAGGCCGGCAACAGCCCCCAAGAGGCGCAGAACGCGCTCAACCAGATCGAACAGAGCCTGAGCCAGGTCGGTGACAACACCGATAACGCCGACCTCAGCAAAGCCGTCCGCTCCCTCACCGACGCGGTCAAGAACGTCAGCTCCGCCATCGAGCAGGGCAACCCCACCCCCGACATCAGCCCCGTCTCCGACGCCGCCTCCGAGCTCAGCAAGGTCTGCACGCCGGGTTGACAGCTCGCGCACTCCCGCGCCCACCCCACCGGCGATCCGGGTGCGGCGCGGGACGGCCGCCGTCGGGGCGGAATAATCTCCCCCATGACCCGCCTGATCCTCGCGACCCGCAACGCGGGCAAGATCGCCGAACTCCGCAGCATCCTCTCCGACTCCGGACTGCCCCACGAACTCGTGGGGGCCGAGAGCTATCCCGAGGTCCCCGACGTCAAGGAGACCGGCACCACCTTCGCCGAGAACGCCCTCCTCAAGGCACACGCCCTGGCCCGAGCTACCGGCCTGCCCGCCGTCGCCGACGACTCCGGCCTCTGCGTCGACGTCCTCAACGGCGCCCCGGGCATCTTCTCCGCCCGCTGGGCCGGCCGGCACGGTGACGACGCCGCCAACCTGACCCTGCTCCTGTCCCAACTGGCGGACATCGCCCCCGCGCACCGCGGTGCCCACTTCGCCTGTGCCGCCGCACTGGCTCTGCCTGACGGCACGGAGCGCGTCGTCGAGGGGCGCCTCAGGGGAACGCTGCGCTACGCCCCCACCGGCGCCGGGGGCTTCGGTTATGACCCGATCCTCCAGCCCGAGGGCGACACCCGTACCTGCGCGGAACTCACCCCGGCCGAGAAGAACGCCATCTCCCACCGCGGCCAGGCCTTCCGCGCCCTGGTTCCCGTGGTGCGCGAACTCCTCGGGTGAAGCGGTTCCCCGACACAACAGTGCGGCCCTTTCCCCGTCGAATCGAAGGGGAAAGGGCCGCACTATCGGTACGCCCGGTCGGATTCGAACCGACAACACATGGCACCTAAAGCCATTCTCTCTTCCGTTGGAGTACGGGCGCCGGACCGTGCACTACTGTACTGCGTCCTCTCCCGGTGGTGTCGATCCGTACGCCGTTGCAGGCCGGCGGTGGCTCCGTGGACACCGCCGGCCTGCAACGGCGCGGCAGTTGGGGCGATGCGCGCAGAGGCAGCGTGTGTTCCGCTGCCCACCCCGCGAAGGCCAGGAAGGGTCCTCGCACCGCCACGGGAAGCACCCCGTCGCTGAGGAGCGCCGCCGCAGCCGCAGCGGCTGCCCCGAGACCCGGGAGGCGTTCTCGCCACCGGTGTGCCGTCCGGCCGCCCCTCGCGCCCGTATGGAGCAACGAGCCGGCGCGGTCCGAAGATTCCGCCGGAAAGCCGAACGGTTTGCGCCGAGCGCTCGGGGCAGGCCTCCATGCGGTCGTGGTCGGGCCCGCTTGGGGACCCGTCGGGGGTGGTCAGATGCCGAGATCCTTGATGATCTTCGCGACATGGCCGGTGGCCCTGACGTTGTACATGGCCCGTTCGACCTTCCCCTCCTCGTCCACGACGATCGTGGAACGGATCACACCCATGACGGTCTTGCCGTAGAGCTTCTTCTCACCGAAGGCCCCGTAGGCCTCCAGTACCTGCTTGTCCGGGTCGCCGACGAGGGTGACCGCCAGGTGCTCCTTCTCGCGGAACTTCGCCAGCTTCTCGGGCTTGTCCGGGGAGACACCGATCACGTCGTAGCCCGCACCCGCCAACAGTTCGAGGTTGTCCGTGAAATCGCAGGCCTGCTTGGTGCAGCCGGGCGTGAGCGCGGCGGGGTAGAAGTACACGATCACCTTGCGCCCCCGGTGGTCGGCGAGCGATACCTCGTTGCCGTCCGCATCGGGCAGGGTGAAGGCCGGGGCGGTGTCACCGGGCTGGAGTCGCTCGCTCATCTCTGGGGCCTCCTCGAAGAGGGTTCGGCAGTGCTTCGTTACAGCACGAGCGTAAGCTGACAGTCCGTCCACGAAGGACGCCCGCCCGCTCACCACCGCACAGACGACGACGGAGGCACCTCGGTGTCGGAGGCCAGGACCCCTGCCCAGATCGAGGCGGACATCGTTCGCCGCCGCGAGCAGCTCGCCGAGACGCTCGACGAGATCGGCATTCGGATGCACCCGCAGACGATCATCGGCGATGCCAAGGCGCGCGTCGCCTCGACCGTCGACCACACCGCGGGCCGGGCCTTCGTGGCCGTGAACCGTGCGGTCAACGACGTGAAGGCCGGGTTGCAGGACGAGGACGGCGCACCGCGACTGGAGCGCATCTTGCCGCTCGCGCTCCTGGCGGCGGGCTTGGTCGGGCTGGCCGTCTCGGCGCGGCGCCGGCGGGGCTGAGCCTGCGTCCGCCCCGAGGTTGCCCGCTCGCAACGGTGCGGATGGAGCTCGGCGCGCTCCAGTCGGGTGGGTTCGACGGGCTCGATGGCCGCCGGTTCGACCCTCGCCGGTACAGCAGGCGCTCGGGCAGGTAGGTTCGAGTCGTGAGCGAGAACACCCACCACGACAAGCTGCCCATCCGGATGCTGCACGATCGTGTACTGGTCCGGTCCGACACGCCTGAGGGCGAGCGCCGCTCCGGCGGCGGCATCCTCATCCCCGCGACTGCGGCGGTGGGCAAGAGGCTGGCCTGGGCGGAGGTGGTCGCGGTCGGCCAGAGCGTACGGACCGTGGAACCCGGGGACCGGGTCCTGTACGACCCCGAGGACCGCGCCGAGGTCGAGGTGCGGGGCGTGGCCTACGTGCTGATGAGGGAGCGGGACCTGCACGCGGTGGCCGCCGAACGGCTGGAGGGGTCGGAGGATTCCACGGGCCTCTACCTCTAGAAGACCGATGAAGATCTTGCTTCGACTGCCCGGCTCGCCCCGGATTGCCCGCTAATATCAATCGCCATGAACCGGTACAAGCCGGGCGTGATTTCAAGATCTTCAGGACGCTTCTAGGCGTGTTGCGAAGGTAGCGCCGTCCGCCCGGAGGACGGGCGGGACTTTCGCAACACACCCTTTAGCCGCGCGGCTCTCCCGGAAGGCGGGGACGGTGCCGTGGCCGCCCCGGCCCGCCCCCAGGGGCCCCACGGGGTCAGTCCCCGTCGGTCTGCGGCGGGCTCGGCTCCGGTTCGCTGACGCTGTTGCGCACTTCCGGGGCGGGAGGCCCGTCCGGGCGTTGCTCCGGGAACGCGGTGGAGTCTCCCGGCTGCTCCTGCGGTGATCGCGGGCCCGCCGCCTCGCCGTCGTGGGGGCTGATGTCCGGGGCGCTCGACCCGTCGGGGCCGTTCGGGCGTGCGGTCCCGGTGGTGTTGAGGTCCGGGGCACGGCCGCTTCCGGTGGGTCCGGCGGGCAAGGGGCGCTCTCGGCGGGTGAACCGGTTCGGGTCGTGCTCGCGCCACGTTCCGCCGGGCTGATCGGTTCCACGGCGTCGCGGGAACGGTGGCGTGAGGGGGGACTGCGATCCGGGCTGGAGCCTCAGGTCGAACTCCCGGTGCGGGGTTCCGGTGAGGGCGGCCCTGGTGTAGGCGGTCCAGATGCGTGCGGGGAAGCCGGCGCCGCCGAGCCTTTGCAGACCGAGTGCACCGTACAGGGACTGCTGGGTGCCGGTGTCGGGGTCCTGGCCCATGACCGCGACCACGGTGGCGAGTTCGGGGGTGTACCCGGCGAACCAGGCGGCGCGGTCCAGTTCGGCGGTACCGGTCTTGCCGGCGGTAGGACGGCCGGTCTTCTGGGCGGCGGCCCCGGTGCCGTTCTCGACCACGCCCGTCAGCATCGCGGTGGTGGTGTCGGCTGCTTCACGACTGACCGCTTGCCGGGGGGCGCGTTCCGGGAGGGTGAGGTCCGCGCCGTTGCGGGAGACGTTCTCGACCAGGGTGTGGGGGGTGTGCCGGCCGTGGGCAGCGAGTGTCGCGTACGCCTGGGTCAGGTCGAGGACACTGGCTTGGACGACGCCGAGGGCGATGGCGGGTACCGGTTGGAAGGCGGGGGCATCCGCGGGCAGGCCGAGGTCGATCGCGGTCTTCTTGACGCGGGCCGGGCCGACGTCCACGGCCATCTGGGCGTAGACGGCGTTGACGGATTGATCGGTGGCTTGTTGGACGGTGATGTCGCCGTAGCTGACCTCGTCCTCGTTCCCGGGGGAGTAGGAGATGGGGCTGCCGGTGACGGGTCGTCCGTTGTCGCCGTTGTAACGGGTGTGCGGGGTGATCACCTCCCCGTCCTGCGTACGGGAACGATTCTCCACCGCCGCGGCGAAGACGAACGGCTTGAAGGCGGAACCGATCTGGTAGTCCCTGCGGGTGGAGTTGTTGACGTACTGCTGCGTGAAGTCGACCCCTCCGTAGAGCGCGACGACCTTACCGCTGGCCGGGTCGATGGAGGCTCCGCCGACCCGTACCAGACGGTCCTTGGGGCGGGTGATGGAGAGGAAGCCGGTGAGTTGTTCCCGCACTGCCTCCACGAAGTCGTCCTGACGCTTCTTGTCGATGGTGGTCGTGATCCGGTAGCCGCCGGCGGCGAGGGTGCGCTCGTCGACGATCTTGCGCTCGGTCAGGTGGTTGCGGACGGCCTCGACGAGGTAACCGCGTTGACCGGACAGCCCCGATCGCGGACGCACCTGACCCGGTTCGGGGAACACGAAGCCGGCCCGGTCTTCGGCGGCCAGCCACTTCTTGCTGACCATGCCGTCCAGCACGTAGTTCCAGCGGGCGAGTGCACGGGCGCGGTTCTGCGGGTGGCTGACGACGTCGAGGGAACTGGGGGAGTTGAGGAGGGCGGCGAGGTAGGCACCCTCAGCGGTGCTGAGCCGCTCCACGTCCTTGCCGTAGTACGCCTGGGCGGCGGCCTGGATTCCGTAGGCGTTGCGCCCGAAATAACTGGTGTTCAGATAGCCCTGGAGGATCGAGTCCTTCGACTCCTCCCGGCCGAGCTTGATGGAGATGAAGAACTCCTTGACCTTGCGGCTGATGGTCTGTTCCTGCGCCAGGTAGTGGTTCTTGACGTACTGCTGGGTGATGGTGGAGCCGGACTGGCGGCCCCTGCCCCTGAGCGTGTTCCAGGAGGCGCGCAGCATCGCCTTGGGATCGACGGCCTGCGCCCGGTAGAAGTCGCGGTCCTCGGCGGCGAGTACGGCTTCCCGCACGGGCTCGGGCACTTGGCCAAGCCGGACGTTCTGCCGGTCCACCTTGCCGTCACGTGCCAACAGCGTCCCGTCCGCGTAGAAGTACTCGTTGGACTGGGCGAGTGCCGCCGCGTTCGCGGGCGGGATGTCCACGAGGAGGTAGCCGGCGGCGAACCCGCCGACGGGAAGGGCGGTGCACAGCAGCAGGCCGCCCAGCAGGCGTCGCCGGCGGGCGGGCCGGCGCCCCCGGGGCCCCGCCGCCGGGGCGGGGCCGCTCGGTACACCGTCCGGGTCGCGGGGGGCCCAGCGCGGTCGCGGTGAAGGGTCGCTCATTGTTCCCCGGGCTCCTCGACACTCCTCGACGGGCGATATGTCCTTCGGCTGTCCGGGACCCAGTAGAACACCGCGGACCGTCGCATTCCCGATATTCGTTCGCGCGGTTCGCCCCACGGAACTACGCTCGTGCGTTCTGGCCGGTGGGCCCGTGTGCCGAGACGGAGTCAGAAGGCAGGATCCATGAGGCTTTACGCGGCGGTCGCCCGGGCTGGGTTCCGGCGCCACGCCACGTACCGGGTGGCCACGGCGGCGGGAGTGTTCACCAACACCGTCTTCGGCTTCATCGTGGCCGCCACCTACCTCGCGCTCTGGGACGAGCGCCCCGGTCTCGGGGGGTACGACCAGTCACAGGCACTGACCTTCGTCTGGATCAGCCAGTCGCTGCTCGCGGCGGCTGCACTCCTCGGCGGCGGCTTCCAGGAGGAACTCCAGGAGCGGATCCGCACCGGAGACGTGGCGGTGGACCTGTACCGGCCGGCGGACCTCCAACTGTGGTGGCTGGCGGCAGACCTCGGGCGAGCGGCCTTCCAGTTGCTGGGCCGCGGCGTGTTACCCCTGCTCGCCGGGGCGCTCGCCTTCGACCTCGCGCTGCCGGCAGACCCCTACGTGTGGGCACTGTTCCTGCTGTCGGTGTGGATCGGGCTGGTGGTGAGCTTCGCACTGCGCTACCTGGTCGCCCTGGGGGCGTTCTGGCTCCTGGACGGTGCGGGACTGAACACGATGGCCACGCTCGCGACGACCTTCTTCTCCGGGGCCCTGCTTCCACTGACGGTCTTCCCCGGGGCCTTCGGGGAGTTCGTCCGGATGCTTCCCTGGGCCGCGATCTTGCAGGTGCCGGTGGACGTCCTGCTGGGCACCCGGGCGGACACGCCCGCGGGGGTGGCGCAGACCTTCGGGTTCCAGCTGATGTGGACGGCGCTGCTGCTCGGCGCCGGCAGGCTGTTGCAGGCGGCGGCGAGTCGGAAGGTAGTGGTTCAGGGTGGCTGAGGGGGCCCTCCGCTGGCATGAGCGCGCATGGTCGCGGGGCGGACTGCGTGGCTACCGGCTGATCGTGGCGATGTGGGTGCGTTCCACGCTCACCTACCGCACCTCCTTCCTCCTGACGGCCCTGGGCAACTGCGCCGGCAGCGCCCTGGACTTCGTGGCGATCTTCATCATGTTCCGGCACACCGGGGTGCTGGGCGGCTTCTCACTGCAAGAAGTCGCCCTCCTGTACGGGGCCACGGCCACCTCCCACGGTCTGACCGGCCTCCTGATGGGAAACACGGAACGGATCGGCTCCCGGATCCGCGACGGCTCCCTGGACGTCATGCTGGTGCGCCCCGTGCCCGTACTGGCTCAGGTCGCAGCCGACCGCTTCGCGCTGCGGCGGCTCGGCCGGGTGCTCCAGGGGCTGGTGGTACTGGTGTGGGCACTGGTGGTCCTGGAAGTGGACTGGACGATCGCCCGGGTGCTGCTGGTGCCGGTGATGGTGCTGGCCGGCGCAGCGATCTTCGCGGCGGTGCTCGTGGCGGGTGCTGCGTTCCAGTTCGTGGCGGGTGACGCTGCCGAGGTGCAGAACTCCTTCACCTATGGCGGGAACACCATGCTCCAGTACCCGCCGACGGTGTTCGCCAAGGAACTGGTGCGGGGCGTCATCTACGTGGTGCCACTGGCCTTCGTCAACTGGGTTCCGGCCCTGTACGTCCTGGGGCGCTCCGACGTGCTGGGCCTGCCGGCGTGGGCTGCCTGGCTGAGCCCGTTGGTGGCCCTGGCCTTGCTGGCTCCGGCGGGGCTGGCTTGGCGGGCGGGGCTGCGGCGGTACCGCAGCACCGGCAGCTGAGGAAACGGACGAGGGCGTTCGAGAAGTGGGCGCACGAAGCTCAGAAGGAGACGGCGACGAAGTGGACGGCTTCATCGAACTGGACGACGTGGCGAAGACCTTCGTCGTACGCCGCCGAGCGGGCGTGTTCCGTCGTGAGAAGCACCTGGTCAAAGCGGTCGACGGGATGACCTTCCAGGTTGCCGCGGGTGAGATGGTCGGCTACATCGGCCCGAACGGGGCCGGCAAGTCCACCACGATCAAGATGCTCACCGGCATCCTGACCCCGAGCGGCGGCCGGCTACGCGTGGCCGGAGTCGACCCCGCGGTCGAGCGGACCCGGCTGGCCAGCCGCATCGGCGTGGTCTTCGGCCAACGCACCACCCTGTGGTGGGACCTGCCGCTGCGCGACTCCTATGCGCTGATGCGCCGGCTGTACCGGATCCCCCGGGCACGCTTTCGCTCCAACCTCGACCGGTGCGTGGAACTGCTCGACCTGGCCCGGTTCCTGGAAGTCCCGGTACGGCAGCTCTCGCTCGGCCAACGGATGCGCGGTGACATCGCCGCCGCCCTCCTCCACGATCCGGAGGTCCTCTACCTCGACGAGCCGACGATCGGCCTGGACATCGTCAGCAAGGCACGGGTCCGCGGCTTCCTGCGCCAGCTGAACCAGGAACGCGGCACCACGGTCCTGCTGACCACCCACGACCTCCAGGACATCGAGCAGCTCTGCGAACGAGTGATGGTCATCGATCACGGTCGGCTCATGTACGACGGACCGCTCGCCGGTCTCCACGGCGCCGGCGGTGCCCCGAGCGAACGCATGCTGGTGGTGGACCTGGAGCGGGAGCTCGCCCCGATCGCCGTCGCCGGCGCCCGCACCGTCAAAACGCAGGGCTCACGCCAGTGGCTGGCCTTCCCGGCTACGGAGTCGGCCGCCCCACTGGTGGCCGCAGTGGCGGCCGAGTACCCGCTCCGCGACCTGTCGGTGCGCGAACCGGACATCGAGGACGTCATCGCGCGGATGTACGCCACCGGCCATGCCTCGCCTTCGGACCGGTGCCCGGAAGGGGCAGGTCCCGAACCGCAGCCAGCGGGTCAGGACCCGAAGGCCCGACCCGGTGACCAGGATCCACCCTCCGAAACCGTCGAACCAGGCGGGGTCACTGCATAAGGTGGGCCACATGAGTGACGAGCAGCTGCCGGAGCTGCGGGCTTCGGACGCCGACCGTGAGCGAGTGGTGGAGCGCCTGCGCGACGCCGTCGCCGAGGGGCGACTGGACATGAGCGAGTTCGAAGAGCGGATGGAGGCGGCGTACACCTCCCGTACATATGCCGAACTGGAACCGCTCACCCGTGACCTCCCGGCGTCCGCCGGCGTCCGACCGCCCGTCTCCCTGGGCAAAGAGGTCGAGGGCGACGACTGGCCCGCCCGGATCGGCGGCGAGGCGACGTCCTCGGGTGCCGTGGCGGTCATGTCGGGCTTCCAGCGCGCCGGACGCTGGACCGTACCCAAGCGCTTCAACGCCTTCGCGTTCTGGGGCGGCGGCGAGATCGACCTGCGCGAGGCACGGTTCGCCGACCGGGAAGTCGTGATCAACTGCATCGCGATCATGGGAGGGGTCCATGTGATCGTTCCGCCGGGCGTGGAAGTCCAGGTCCGCGGTTTCGGCTTCATGGGCGGCTTCGACCAGAGCGCGAGCGGCGAACCTGGCGACCCCGGAGCCCCCCGGGTGATCGTGACCGGTTTCGCCTTCTGGGGAGGAGTCGGCACCGAACGCAAGGAGCGCAAGAAGCGCAAGCTGAGCAAGGAAGAGCGCTCCCACATCAAGGGCGCCGACCACCCCAAGGAACTCTGAGCCGCCCGGCGAGATGCGAGCGCCCTTTGCGGGGCCGGTGACGAACCCGCCCGCCGGGAACTTCGGGCACCTCCCGGGAGTCGGTCATGTAGACGGCAGGGGGTGCACGGGGGAGGCACAGACGTGACGATGGACCGGATGGAAGAAACGGAGCAGGCACAGCGGCCCGGCCCGACCGGACCCGCATCCGGGCGAGCCGGCGGCCCGAGCGTGACTGCTCCCGGGCCTGGCGGCGAAAATCTCGCTGACCAGGAGCGGCGCCGTGGCGTTCGCCGTATGAAGACCACCGCGACCGGGCTCCTGCTCTTCGTCGCCCTCCTCTACGTCCTCGCCAAATGGGCGCAGAGCTCAGGAGCGGGTGGCTGGGCGGGCTACCTTGCCGCAGCAGCCGAAGCCGGAATGGTCGGCGCGTTGGCCGACTGGTTCGCCGTCACGGCACTCTTCCGCCACCCGCTCGGCCTACCCATCCCCCACACCGCGATCATTCCCACGAAGAAGGACCAGCTCGGAGCCTCGCTCGGGGAGTTCGTGGGCGAGAACTTCCTCTCCCCCGAAGTGGTTCGCGCCCGACTCCACTCGTTGGGAATCGGCGGCCGTCTCGGCTCCTGGCTGGCGGAACCTGCGCACGCGGACCGCGTGACCGCCGAGCTCGCCACCGCGCTTCGCGGCGCCCTGACCGTCCTGAGGGACTCCGACGTCCAAGCCGTGGTCGGTGAGGCGATCACCCGTCGCGCCGAGGCCGTGGAAGTCGCCCCCGGCATCGGGAAGGCCCTCGAAAAGGTCGTCGCGGACGGCGGCCACCGCCGAATCGTCGACCTCGTATGCGTCAAGGCCCACGACTGGCTGATCACCCACGGGACATCAGTCATGGACGCGGTACAAGGGGGAGCACCCGGCTGGACGCCCCGTTTCGTCGACCGCAAGGTCGGCGAGCGCGTCTACAAGGAACTGCTCCGGTTCATCACCGAGATGCGCGACATGCCCTCACATCCCGCCCGCGGAGCCGTGGACCGGTTCCTCACCGATTTCGCAGCCGACCTCCAGTCCGACGGCGAGACCCGCGAACGCGTCGAGCGCCTGAAGTCCGAGATCCTAGGCCGGGGCGAAGTCCAGGACGTCATCGCCTCAGCCTGGTCCGCCATCCGCACCATGATCATCGCAGCGGCAGAGGACGAACGCAGCGAACTGCGCCTCCGCGTCCGCTCATCCCTCATCTCCCTCGGCTCACGCCTGGCCACCGACGGCCGACTCCAGGCGAAGGTCGAGAGCTGGATCGAGAGCGCACTGGTCTACGTCGTAACGACCTACCGCACCGAGATCACCTCCCTGATCACCGACACGGTGGCAGGGTGGGACGCGGAACACACCTCCCGCAAGATCGAGGCACACATCGGCCGCGACCTCCAGTTCATCCGCATCAACGGCACGGTCGTGGGAGCCCTCGCCGGGCTGCTCATCTACACGATCTCGCAGGCACTTACGGGCTAGCCAGCTATTGCACGAGACCCAATCGGGGACTACCACCCGGTGAGTGGCCCCTCCCACCAGGTAGCTACCTCGGCTGACGTTGGTGACCAGCCATGCTGCAACGGTTCACGGCGCTTCACCTTCGGTACGACCGCCCTCCGCCTCTCGGGCGCCGGTGCGTCGCGTGCGAACAGCGACCACCACACACATGGCAGCTGCAACACCTACGACAAGCCAGAACAACAGGGTCTCGGGGAGCTTTCGGTATGTATCTGTCGGCAGGATCATCCCCAAGGCAATGGGTACGATCAGTGCGGCAGTAATTGTCCCTGCGGTGATCATGACGATCCATCGCAGAACACGTGACTGGCGCGAATTGAGCAGTTGGTCAGCCATGGCATCCCTTTGCTACTTGGTGATGTAGTGGCACTGCGATGCCCGCTTCGCTCCACCCACATAGAAGTCGGCGCACGCTTTGCCGTAATGCTTCAACGTGCGTCGCGACTTGTCGATACGGCCGATCGATTCCAGCCAGTCACACCTGTAGTGAGAAGCGCCCTTGCTGGTGGAGTAGGTGCGACCCTTGTCATCCGAGTATCGCCAGTCGATTCGCCAATTGCACCAACGGCCGCCTGCGCTGTCGGCGCCAGCAGCGTCCTGTACGGATGCCTCTTGCCGTGTGATATTCCGCCCGGAGCCCTTGATGTAGTGGCCCAGCGTTGTGAGAGGCACACACGCTTCGATGCCACGGAAGTCGTGGCAGAAGCCAATCACCTTCGCGTATCCCACGGCGCTTGCGGCCGCTGGCTGGGCTGTCATGGCCATCAGCCCTGTGATGGCTGCCAACACCTGTAGGCCTCGCCTTGCTGTTCGCATCGTGCTTGCCCTTCAACTGGTCTGTGCGCCTGATCACTTACGTTGTCTGCAACCCCAAGAGCGGTGTGGTGTGCACGGGCTGTGACCGTCCGGTGACGGAACCTCACTGAGGTGAGTGAGGCAGAACCCTTACTGTCACGTGGGCGTAACAGCGTGTGTGGTGGCCGGATTTGTCTCACACTCTCCGGATCCGCGGCTGATGCGGTGGCGGAACCGTCGGGGCGTAGATTCGGTCTCGGAAGGGGGGATACGACCCAAGCTGACCGATCTGCCTGCAGGGGGCTCGCGAGTGATTTGCTACGGCCATGCCGTTCACGACCTGGCCGAGGAACTTGTCGACGCTTACGCCGACGTCTTCTCTCGGCCGCCTTGGAACGAGGATGAAGAAACCATTCGTCGGTTCGCTGCCCGACTTCAGGGCGACATCCGCAGGCAGGGGTTCCGTGCCGCGTTCGCCCAGTCTTCCGTCGGGGTGGACGGGTTTGCGACCGGATGGATCACGCGTAGGCCCTTTGCCTCGGGGCGCGGTCGCGCGCGGGTATCCGCTCAGCTGGGGAAGGAGCGGGTGGAGCAGCTCCTTCTCGGAGCGTTGGAGATAGACGAGCTCGCCGTCCGTCAGTACGCCCGGCGGCAGGGTGTGGGGCGGATGCTCCTTGCGGAGATCGTTGCGGACGCTCCGGATGCGCGCGCTTGGCTGATCATGGCTCGTAAGGCGGGCGATGCCGTCGCCACCTATCGGCGTTTGGGCTGGCACGAGGTGTCGGCTTTGCCTGGTGCGTCAAGGGACTTGATCGTCTTTCTCAGCCCTGACCATCCAGACGCGTCCGCGGCCTGATGGCGGTCGCGTCTGGCGTGCTGCGGTGATCGCCCGCCCGAGTCCTTCCAGGTCCGCCGCTCCCGTGGGGGACGGTGTGGCGGGTGCGCGTGGAGCGATGCGCGGCCTCGTCGCGTCGCCGAGCCGTCCGAACACGCCGGTGGGAGGACGCCCCTCCGCCTGGCGAGGTACCGCATCTGATGCCGCGTGCTGATCCAACGCGGACCACGCGAGCGCCCTTGGGGCAGGGAGCGGAAGCCGGCACCGACGTGGATCGGTGCGTCGGGGTGGCGGCGACCGGGAGCGGTGGGCCCCGGCGTGGTGTCAGGGCGTGCCGTGGCAGTCCACGTAGGGCTTGGTGGAGCCGCACCAGCATGGTTCGCTGCGCGTGGGGGGCCAGGGGGCGGCTTTCCCGCGGGCGGCCAGGGTGGTGGCGTACTCGGCGAGGAGCGAGGGCGAGGACGGGGTCGCGCGTTCTGAGGCGGCGAAGGCCTCGTAGGACGGGACGCTTGCGGTGACGATTCCGAGGTTCGGTGTGCCGGAGGTCGCGAGGTCGCGCAGGGATGCCTCGATGGCGTCGAGGTGCTCGGCGTGGGAGGGGTATTCGGAGGTGAGGGTGGGGTAGGCGGCCAGTAGCTCGGCGAGCTCGCTGGTTGGCCAGTGGAGGACCGCGACCGGGAACGGTCGGGACAAGGCGGCGCGGCGTTCTCCGAGTTCGGCGCGTAGGCGGGCGATCTCGGCGCGCAGTTCGGCCGGGTTGTCCGAGCCGAGTGCCCAGAGTCTCTTGGGGTCGTGGAGTTCGTCGAGTGGGATGCCGCCGGTGTGGCGGGTGTCGGCGACCATGTCCCAGTCGTCGTGCGGTGCGCCGAGCATGCGACGGACGCGGTGGCGTCCGGTGAGGAGCGCCGCGGTGGCGAGCGAGATGTCCTCGTCGGGGCGGATCAGTAGCTTGGCGCCTTGGGTGAAGCACTCGTGGGCGGCTTCGAGCTCGTCGTGGGCCTCCAGCGTCTCGGCGATGGTTTCCCAGACCGCGGCGTCGTGGGGGGCAGCCGTGCGGACTCCGGTGATCAGGGCGCGGGCTTCCGCCTCGTGCCCGTATTCCCAGAGGTTGGCGGCTTGGAGGGATTTGATCAGGTGCGGGTTGGTGGGGGTGCCGGCCAGGAGGCGGTCGTAGAGGGCGGAGGCGCGGCCTCGTTCGTCGGCCAGCTCCAGGTGGGCGGCTGCCTGGAGGAGGAGGGGTTCGGCGTCCTCGGGGTAACGGGTCGCCGTGCGCAGCAGGCGCTCGGCTTCGGCGATGTGGTCCGCGTGCTCGGCAGGGGTGTCGGGGCGCATGGTCAACACCGTACTGCGGTGGGTGAGTCGGTCCTACGTTGTTGCGTGGTCGATCAAGGATCGTCAGTTGTTGACGAGAAGGGTCGGGATGGGGTGTTCGGTTCTGGTTGGTTGGGGCGCGCGGAAGTTGAGGAGAGCGAGGGGAACCGCTGACGGCGCGGCTGCGTTGACAAGGGTGAGGGGGAAGTGGCGACGCTAGTGCGGGGAGGGGTGCCTGATGGGTGGAGCGAGCTGGAGTCGGGTGTGGGCTTCCTTGCGCCCGCGGATCGGCATGGCGTTCTTGCTGTTCATCGTCCTACTTCTTGGCGAGGGCGGGCTCGGTGTCCTGGCCGGCTCCATGACGCTAGCTGCCAGCGCTGCCATGGGTGTTGTCCTGTTGGTGGTGGCCTCCGCCCTGGTCGCGTGGGCGGTGTGGCCGATTCCTCCGGCCCGAATACGCACCGCGTTCAGGGACCGCGAACGACGTACGGCCTTTCTGCCGCAGCGTGATCCGGATGCCGCCGGCCGGTCGAGGCCTAGGGCGCCGGGCCGTCTTGCCCAGACGGCTGCGTAGGGCGTTCTCCAGCTGAGGCTGTTGTCTGTGGTCCGGCGCTGATCAGATGTGTCGTGATGCGGAAGCCCTCTCGTAGCTCGTCAATCCGGAATGCACCTTTCGGTGCCGCTGTGCCCATCGGTGCGGCCGGCGGCAGGACGAGATCCCTCGGGGCCCCATATGTCGTTTTTTGCTGTCCTTGTTCTTTACCTGAGTCAATTGCTCCAGCCTGTCTTCGCGGCCTCTGCGGGTGCTGCTGCGGTCGTCCTGTTCACCGCGCTGGTGCGGGCGGCGATGCATCCGCTGTCCAGGGCCGCCTTCCGTGGGGAGCGGGCCAGGCAGGCACTCGCGCCGCGGGTGGCGAAGCTTCGCCGACGCTATGCCCGGCCGAAGGACGCTGATCGTTTGCGGGCGGCACTGCTCGAATTGCAGGCGGAGGCGAAGGTGAGCCCGCTGGCGGGGGTCCTGCCGGTGCTGGCGCAGCTGCCTGTGTTCTTTGTGATGTACCGCTTGTTCGCTTCCGGGCAGCTCTCGGGTGAGCCCAATGTCCTCTTGGGGCAGCGTTTGTCCGCGGCGCCGTTGGGCTCTCGATGGGTGGACGCCCTGAGGGAGGGCGGCCCGTGGGGTTCGCAAGGGCTCGTCTTCCTGTGCCTGTTCGCGGCGATCGCTCTCGTCGCCACCTGGAGTGTGGTGAGGGCGCGGCGGACCGCTGGGGCGAGTGGCCCGGCCTCCACGGGCGCGGTGGTAGCCGAGGGTGGTTCCGCGGCAGTGAAGTCCGGGGGCGCGGGCGACGCGGCGCGGCGGGTGGGGAGGCTGCTGCCGCTGCTCGCCTTCGGGACGTTGGTGACCGCCGCGATCGTACCGCTGGCCGCCGGCCTGTACCTGCTGACGACCACCGCCTGGACGGTGGCGGAGCGGGCTTGGCTTCAGTGGCTCTGGGGGCGCCGACAGGCATTGGCGGAGGGTGGGATGCGGTCCAGTCCGTGAACGGGGTCTTGCACAGTGGACGCAATCCTTGGAGGATCAGCCAATCCTCCGATGGCCGCATCCCATCGGCCGGCGCCCGGCAACTGCCGTGCGCCGACCAACCACGACCACGGGAGAGTGCTCATGAAGCTGCTGCGGATCGGTCCGGTGGGGGCTGAGGTTCCCGCACTACTCGACGAGGACGGGACGCACCGCGACCTCTCCGGGATCGTCTCCGACATCGACGGCGCGCTGCTTGCCGACCCGGGTGCGCTGGCCCGGGTAAGAGCTGCGGCAGCCGAGGGTGGGCTCCCGGTGCTCGATGCTGCGGGGCAGCGCACCGGCGCGCCCCTCGCCCGGATCGGGAAGATCGTGGGCATCGGGCTCAACTACCACGATCATGCGGCCGAGGTGGGGGCGGCGGTTCCGGTGGAGCCGATCATGTTCCTCAAGGCCGCCGATACCGTGGTCGGCCCTCAGGACACCGTGCTCGTTCCGCGCGGCAGCACGAAGACCGACTGGGAGGCCGAGCTCGGCGTGGTCATCGGCGCGACCGCCCGTTACCTGGATTCGGCGCAGGAAGGGCTTGGCTGTGTGGCGGGGTACCTGCTGGCGCACGACGTTTCCGAGCGGGAGTTCCAGATGGAGCGCGGTGGTACCTGGGACAAGGGGAAGAACTGTGAGACGTTCACGCCGCTGGGCCCGTGGCTGGTGACCACCGAGGAGATCGCTGACCCGCAGGACCTCGGAGTGCGGCTGTGGGTGAACGGCGAGTTGAGGCAGGACGGTTCCACGGGCAGGCAGATCTTCGCCGTCGGCGAAGTGGTGCGGTACCTGAGTCAGTTCATGACGCTCCACCCGGGGGACCTCATCCTCACCGGTACGCCGGCCGGGGTGGCGATGGGACAGCCGGAGCCGAAGCCGTTCCTGCGGGCCGGTGACGTGGTCGAGTTGGAGATCGACGGGCTGGGCCGTCAGCGTCAGCAGTTCAAGAGCGCCTGACGAAACACCGTTGAGTCTTGTGCGGTCGCGGACGGGGTGCATCGCGGGCAGCGCTGAGGGCTCGCCTCGCTCCTGCGAGCCGAGGTCGCTCGTGCGGTGTCCCCGGCTCGCCCTGCCCTCGCGGCTGCCTGTACCGGCGCCGCGGGAGCGGGTGGCAAATCACCGCGTGGGCAGGTCGACCACCGTTCCGTACTCGGCGGAGCGGCGGGCGGCTTCCAGCACGTCGAGGCAGGCTGCCGCCTGCGCTGCGGTGACCGGTGCTGCGGTGCCCTCGCGTAGGGCGGTGGCCACGGCCGCGTAGTACGCCGGATAGTCCCCGGGCAGCGTCGGTACGGGATCGCCGCCGCCGGTGAGCGGCGACTCCCCGGCGCCGAGCCTGCCCCAGGACGATTCGGGTTCCATGCCCCAGGCCATGTCCCCGCGGGGGCGCTGGCCTTCGCGCAGCGCCGCCTCTTGTGGGTCGAGGCCGTACTTGACGAATCCGGCCTTGGAGCCCAGTACTTTGAAGCGTGGCCCGAGCTGTGCCGTGGTGGCGCTGACGTAGAGGTGTGAGCGGACACCGTTGGTGTGGGTCAGGGCGATGAAGGTGTCGTCGTCGGCTTCGGCGCCCGGGCGGCGCACGTCGCTCTCCGCGTAGACCCGTACCACCGGGCCGAAGAGGACCAGCGCCTGGTCGACCAGGTGGCTGCCGAGGTCGTAGAGCAGCCCGCCGATCTCCTCTGGCGCGCCTGACTCGCGCCAGCCGCCCTTGAGCTGTGGTCTCCACCGTTCGAAGCGGGACTCGAAGCGCTGCACCTCGCCGAGGGCGCCGTTGGTGATGAGGTGTTGCAGGGTGCGGAAGTCGTTGTCCCAGCGGCGGTTGTGGAAGACGGACAGGAACAGGCCGCGCCCTTCGGCGAGGGCCGCGAGTTCCCGGGCCTGTGCGGCGGTGCCCGCCACGGGCTTGTCGACCACCACGGACAGGCCGGCTTCCAGGGCTGCCGTGGCCAGCGGGACATGGGTGCGGTTCGGTGAGGCGATGACGACGAGGTCGAGTTCTGCGGCGCGGTCCCACAGTTCCTCAGGGGTGTGGGCGATGCGTACGTCCGGGAACTCGCCGCGTGCCCGAGCCTGCCGCTCGGCGTTGGCGGTGACGACGGTGTCGAGCGTAAGTCCTTCGGTGGCGGCGACCAGGGGGCCGTGGAAGACGGAGCCGGCGAGGCCGTACCCGACGAGGGCGACGCGCAGCGGGCTGGCGGCGGGCGGGGTGGACGTCATGATCCCACTTAAACAACACTGTTGCCTAAGTGCAAGCATCGAAGAGAATGGGCGGGTGGACACCGAGTTCGGGGGAGTCGTGGGTCAGGTGGTGGTGCCCGGGGCGGCGGTGCGGAGCAGCGGGCGGGGGGTGAACCTGCCGGCGCTGCGCGACCACAATGCGACGCTGGTTTTGGACCTGCTGCGCGCGGCGGGAGCGCAGGGCACCAGCCGACCCGAGTTGGCCGACCGTACGGGGTTGACCCCACAGGCCGTCAGCAAGATCACGAGTCGGCTCCGGGAACAGGGGCTGGTGGCTGAGGCGGGGAGGCGCGCTTCGACCGGTGGGAAGCCCAGCACGCTCCTGCGGCTGGTTCCACAGGCGGGGTACGCGGTCGGGCTGCACCTGGACCGTGAAGAGTCCACCGCGGTGCTCGTCGACCTGAGCGGGCGGGTGCTGGCCGCGCGCGCCAGGGAGTACGCCGCTGGCGCCGACACCCCGCCGGCCCTGGCGGCGCCGTCCGGGCCCGACCCTGAAGCTCTGCTGGATTTCGCGGTCTTCGAAGTGGCCGCGCTGCTCGCCGGAGCCCGTGAGGCAGGTGTGGCACCGGCGGGCTTGAGCGGCACCCGCCTGTTGGGGGTGGGGGTGGCCGCGCCCGGTCCACTTGATCACCGGGCCGGGGTCCTGGGGCGGGTGACAGGCTTGCCTGCCTGGGAGGGCGTCACGCTGCGTGACGATCTGTCGGACCGGCTGGGGGTCCCGGTGGTCTTGGACAAGGACACCAACGCTGCCGCCCTGGGCTTCGAGCCGTCGCCGGATTCGTTCGCCTACCTGCACCTGGGGTCGGGCCTGGGCGCCGGGCTGGTTCTCGGCGGGGCTTTGCACCGGGGCGCTCGCACCATGGCTGGGGAGTTCGGGCATCAGGTGATGCAGTTGGACGGTCCGGTGTGCGGGTGCGGTCAGCGGGGGTGTCTTGAGGTGCTCACCTTGGCCGCGGTGGCCGCCCGGGACCTGCCGTGGGCAGCGCGCCTGTTGGGTGCGGGTGCTGCGAACCTGGTGGCCTTGCTCGATCTGGACCGGGTGTGGCTGGGCGGGCGAGTGATCGAGTCGGCGCCGCAGGTGTTCCTCCGCGAGGTTGCCCGGGTCCTTGCGGGGCAGGCCCGACGGACCGGAGCGTCTGTCGTGCCACCGGTCCTGCTGGCCCAGGGGTACGCGGCGCCGGGAGGTGCTCCGGGGGTTGGTGGGCTCGGGGGTGCCGGCACCGAGCGGTGGCCGGTCGCTGAGGGCGCGGCGCAGTTGCTGTTGGGTCCGCTGTTCGGCCGAGGGGCACGGGAATAGCTGGGCTGTTCGAGGGTATTTGCACGGCCGGTCGACAGGGCGGACGCGTGGCGGTCCGGGCGGCCTCGTCCTTGTGGCTAGGGTCTCGCCTCACGGCGAGGTGATTGTCACCTGGTCTTATCATCGTCCGGCGAGCAGCGAAGGCACCTCATGCGACTGCACAACGCCCTGGTCCCTGCCGCGATGGCGGCTGCGATCCTCCCGGCAGTCTTCACCGTGCCTGCTCTCGCCCTGTCCGCCCCGCGTCAGGCAGGGATCGTGGCACCGGCGGTCGCCGGTGACCAACAGCCGCTGACCCCCCCACGTGACGGCGGTTCTGGAACTGGGCGCCGTAGCCTGTCCGGTAGCGTGGCCGGCCCGCGCGGTGGCGGCGCCAACCCGGCGCCGGCAGCCCCCGCGCGCGTCCAGCCCGCCTGTGGTGAGGTCGAGAGCACGGACTTTCCGCTCGGTGCCCGGATCCGTGGTGGGCCGACGGTGTACCGCAGCGGGGGCGGGTACCAGAGCTGGTACCTCGACCTGACCAACAACACGGCGCAGGACTGCGAGGCGATCCACCCCGTGGTGGTCTTCACCGACCGAGACCACCAGCTCAACGCGGCACAGTTCCGCATGGACTTCCTGGACGGGACCACGGGCCGGCGGTTGCCGGTGTCCTTCGAGCAGACGGACCGGGACGAGACCATCGCGATCTTCGACGGCCGGGGCGCGCGTGGCGAGCACGTCCCGGCGTCCCGGCGTGGTCGCAGGAGGGGAACGGAGTTCGAAGGCTTTCGGGTGCCGGCCGCCGGCTCGCTCACGATCACGGTCAGGCTGGCCTTCACCGCAGACACCCCACCCGGTGAGATCCTCGCCGACGCCGCTCTGGTCCAACGTCGTGGCGACGACGGGAGTTGGGCCGGCGAGTCCGGCGGCTACCGCTTCTCCGTGGAGGAGCCCACCAGCCCCGAGCAGCCCGGCTCGGTCGAAGTGCTCGCGCAGAGCGGGGTCTCCCGGCTGCACGTGCAGGAGCGGGCCACAAGGCTGCGCGCCTTCGCGGTCGCTGCGGTCGGGCTCACGGGCCTGGGCGGGCTGATGGTCGCCAGCTCCCGGTGGGTGCGACGGAGCGGCGCGCAGACCAGGCACTGAGTGGACGGTCTGCGCCTCCACCGACCGGTGGGGCGTTGCTCTGGCCGCTCCGGTCCCCGGCTTGGGCCTGGGCGCGCCGGTCATATGTGCTGCGCCCCGGGGTGGCTGCGCCGCTGGGTGCTCTCCGGTCTTTGGGCGAGAGGGGCAACGCCACCCCGTACAGTCCAGGTGTGGAACCCACGCACTCGACCTCGCGACTTCACGCGTTCTCACCCGGATCGCCGATCCGTTCGGGCATTCCCGAGCACGGGCGCATTCCGAAGTACTACGCCGTCAAGGCGCGCATCGCCGTGCTTGTCGACGAGTTGGGGGAGGGCGGCCTGCTGCCCACTGAACGTGACCTCGCCATCCGGTACGAGGTGGCGCGTGAAACGGTCCGGCAAGCGCTGCGTGAGCTCTTGTTGGAGGGGCGGCTGCGGCGGCACGGGCGCGGGACGGTAGTGGCCGGGCCCAAACTGGAGCAGCCGCTCTCGTTGGCCAGTTACACCGAGGGGGTGCGGCGACAGGGCCGGAACCCGGGCCGGCACCTCATCGGACTCGAACAGTTCTCCTGTCCCCCGGACCTCGCCGGCGATATCGGCGTCCAGACCGGTGATCCGGTCTGGCACCTGGAGCGGGTGCTGCTCGCGGACGACGAGCGGGTCGGGCTGGAGAGCACCTACATCGCGGTTGCGCGACTTCCTCTTCTGGACAGTGAGTTCGAGCCTGACTCGTCCTTCTACGCCTATCTCCGTGAGCGGTACGACCTGCGCATCGGAGAAGCCGACGAGCGGCTTGAGACGGTGCTGGCCACACCGCGCGAGGCATTGCTGATCGGCACTCCGCCCGCTCTGCCCATGTTGTTGATCCAGCGCGTCTCGCGGGATCAGCGCGGGGTGCCGCTGGAGCGGGTCCGTTCGCTCTACCGCGGTGATCGGTTCAGCTTCACGACTCGACTGAGCCCTGGAAAGACGCCCGGCTGACCCCCCGGGGCGCCCCGTGCCGCGGGGCGGTGTGCCGCACGGGTCGTGATGCCGCGGCGGGTCGGGCGGAGCGCTGCCCTGCGTCCCGCACGCCGAGCAGTGGGGTGCGGGAGCGCTCTGCTGGTGTCCCAAAACCCGGACAGATCCACCCTTGGTGCCATCGTCCGCCTCGGTGTCTATCACGAAAAAATAACGGGTCTAGTCCAAGCTTGGGGGGCTGTTCACCGCCACGTCGCCGGGCGGCCCCTGGCGGGCAACGGTCCGCCACCACCGTTTGCGGAGTGAGAGTCATAGTCGTCGGAGGCGGTGTGGTCGGCACCATGCACGCCTGGCAAGCCATCAACCGGGGCCACGAAGTGGTCCAGATCGAGCGGGAGAACGAGGCGCGCGGCGCCTCCCTGCGCAACTTCGGCCAGGTGTGGGTCAGTGGCCGCGCCGGGGGAGAGGAACTTGAAACCGCCCTGCGCTCACGCGAGTTGTGGGAGTTGATCGGAAGCGAACTGCCGGACCTGGGCTTCCGCGCCACGGGATCGCTCACGCTGGTGCGTAACTCCCTTGAACTCGCCGTCGCCGAAGCCGCCACGGCCCGCCCGGATGCTGGCGCACGTGGCTACCGGCTGCTGACCGTTGCCGAGGCACGTGCGATCAACCCGGCCCTGCGGGGCGAGTTCACCGCCGCCCTGTGGTGCGCACGCGACGGCGCGGTCGAGCCGCGCACCGCCCAAGTGGTGCTCCGCAAAGCACTGCTCGCCTCGGGCCGCTACACCTTCCTCGGCGGTCGCGAGGTGCGGGAGGTGGTAGGTGAGCGGGCGGTCCGCGACGACCACGGCAGCCTGCACGGAGGCGACCACGTCCTGCTGTGCACCGGAGCCTGGTTGAGCGGCCTGGTGCGGGAACTGGTCGGGCCCGCCCTGCCCGTGCGGCGGGTGCGCCTGCAGATGATGCAGACCGATCCGCTCGGCGAGCCCCTCACCACCTCGGTGGCCGACGCGGACAGTTTCCGTTACTACCCGGCCTACGCCTCTGCCGCTCTCGACGAGCTCAACGCCCAACAGCCGCAGGCGAAGAGGGCAGCGGAGCACCGGATGCAACTACTGATGGTGCAGCGCCGCGACGGATCCTTGACCATCGGCGACACCCACGAGTACGAGCACCCCTTCGCCTTCGACGCCCTTGAGGACCCTTACGACCACCTCACCGAGGTGGTCGAGGCATTCCTGGGACGGCCGTTGCCGAAGATCCGGCGGCGCTGGGCCGGGGTCTACGCACAGTGCACCGACACCACCCGGGTCGTTCACCGCCAGCAACTGCGCGAAGGTGTCTGGCTGGTGACCGGGCCGGGAGGGCGTGGGATGACGTGTTCGCCCGCCATCGCCGAAACCACCGCGAACGAACTGGGCTGGTGAGCATTCTCATGGGTCAGAACGACACCGCACACCACAAGCGCCTGGTCGTGCTCGACATGGCCGGAACGACCGTGGCTGACGGCGGCCTCGTGGAGAGGGCCTTCCTCAGGGCCGCCGACCAGCTCGGTATCGAGCCCACCCCAGCTGATCGCGCCGCCCAACTCCAATACGTGCGCGACACCATGGGTGAGTCCAAGATCTCCGTCTTCCGGCACCTCTTCGGCACGCCCGAGCTCGCCCAGCAGGCCAACACGGCCTTCGAGCAGGCCTACGGGGAAATGGTCGACGGCGGGCTGGTCGCCGCGCTCCCCGGCGCTCGTGAGGCCATCGAGGAACTCCGTTCGCAGGGCCGCACCGTGGTCCTGACCACGGGCTTCGCCCGAGTGACGCAGGACGCGATCCTCGGGGCCCTCGGTTGGTCCGACCTGGCGGACCTCACGCTGTGCCCGGCCGACGCGGGCGGTCGGGGCCGCCCCTTCCCCGACATGGTGCTCGCCGCCTTCCTGAGGACCGGCGCGGTCGAGGACGTCCGTGATGTCGCCGTCGCCGGGGACACGGCCTACGACATGCTCAGCGGTGTCCGTGCCGGCGCGGGCGTCGTCGCCGGCGTGCTGACCGGTGCCCACCAGCGGGCGATGCTCGAAGAAGCCGGCGCCACCCGTGTGCTCGCCTCCGTCGCCGAACTGCCCGCACTGCTGGCAGAGGTGGAGGCCGGGGCATGACCGGCCGGTTGGGCGAGCCCCCGCGCGGCGGGACCCGCTTCGAATGGGTCTCGGTCGCCTACCAAGGCGTCACGGTACTGGATCGCCTTGACCTGACCGTCGAAGCCGGCGAGGTCATGGCGCTGCTCGGGCCCTCCGGTTCGGGCAAGACCACTGCGCTGCGGGCGGTGGCGTGCTTCGTCCGGCCGGTTGGCGGAAGGGTGCTGATCGGTGGGCGTGACGTCACCGTGCTGCCGCCGCACCGGCGCGGCTTGGGGTGATCGTCCAGCAGTACGCGCTCTTCCCGCACCTGCGCGTCGCCGAGAACGTGGCCTTCGGCCTGCGGGCCCACAGGACGCCCCGCCGGGAGATCCCGGCCCGGGTCGAGGAGGCGCTGGGCTTGCCCGGCATGGCCGGCTACACCGCGCGCTATCCGTGTGAGCTCTCGGGGGGCCAGCAGCAGCGGGTGGCGATCGCGCGTGCGCTGGACATCCGCCCGGGCGTGCTACTGCTGGACGAGCCGCTTTCGGCACGGGACGCCCAGCTCCGTTCCGGGATGCTCAACGAACTCGCCAGATTGCACCGGGAGCTACCCGAGGTGTCCATCCTCTACGTGACGCACGACCAGATGGAGGCGCTCACCCTCGCGGACCGGATCGCCGTGATGGACCGGGCCTGGCTCCAGGATTGCAGACCCCCCAAGGCCTCTACCGCAGTCCCGGGAGCTGGTTCACCGCCTCGTTCGTCGGCAGCGCGAACCTGCTGCCGGTCAGTGTCGGTGCCCGCGGCACCGCGTCCTTCGCGGGCCGTTGATCAGCAAGGCCCCGCACGAGGAGAACGGCAAGAAGCTCCTGGACTTCCTGCTCAGTGATCGGGCGTAGACCCTGGTGAGCGAGGTCGGTGGTGGGTTTCCGGCCCGCGCGGACGTCAAGCCCACCGATGCCAATGCCGTCGAACTCGGCGAACTGATGCGGGGCGTGGAGGTCTTCGAGCCGGACTGGAAGCAGATCGACGAGAACCTCAGCGCCCACGTGGACGCGTGGAAGTCGGCCACCGGCAGTTGAGCGGCAGCGGATCGGTAACCCCGCGTCCACCCGTTGCCGTCAGGCTCTCCACCACACCGAAAAGTGACACCTGGATAACGGGTCTGGTCCAAATGGGCCGGACCTGAATTCGCAGCCCGCTCCCTGCGGGCCGCGAACCTTGCTCGTGTGCTGCCCCGTTCCCGCTCTCTGCTCTCGGAGGAGTACGTGTCGACTGTCCCGCCAGGTCGCCGCAGCCGCATCATCGGCGTGGCCGCCACCGCCGGCGCCTTCGCGCTGGCCGCCACCGCTCTCGCTCAGGCCGCCCCCGCGGCCAGCACTCCCTCCGTTCAACCAGTTCTGACCAACAAGGTGTTGGTCATCGGTCTGGACGGAGTCGTGCTGGACCGCGTGTTGCAGGCCGACGCCCCTCACCTACAAGGCCTGATGGCCCAGGGCCTGACCGCACGTAGCACCCTCTACGCCCAGCCGATGGCCGCCACCTCCTCCGGGCCGGGCTGGTCGACGATCGCCACCGGTGTCTGGCCCGACAAGCACGGAGTGCGTGACAACTCCTTCGTCGGCAAGAACTACTCGGCCCACCCCGACTTCCTTACCCGCATCGAGAACGTCGCTCCGGACCTGAACACCTATGCGGCGGCCGACTGGGAGCCCATCACCTCCACCGACCAGAACGGGCCGATCTTCTCCTCTCAGGTCGACAAGCGGCTCAGCCTCAAGGGCGACCGTGACGGCTACCGCAACGAGGACCCGAAGGTCGCCGCGGCGGCGGCCACCGAACTGCGCGAGCAGGACCCGGACGCCGCCTTCGTCTACCTCGGCGAGGTGGACGCCGCCGGCCACTCCAGGGGCGCTGACAGCCGCCAGTACCTGGAGGCCATCACGCGGGTGGACGCGCTGGTGGGCCAGCTGCTGACGGCGGTGGCCGCCCGCCCGACCTATGCCCAGGAGAGCTGGAAGGTCCTGGTCGGAACCGACCACGGGCACACCGGCCGCGGTGGTCACGGCGGTTCCTCGATCGCCGAACGCGGCACCTTCGTGATCGCCAAGGGAGCCGGTATCGCGCCCGGTTCGGTCCGCCAGGACGTCCGCCTGGTCGACATCGCCGCTGAAGCACTGCACCACCTGGGCGTCCCCACGGACGGCATCGACGGCATCGCGTTGGACGCGCCGGACGACGACCCGTTCGACAGCCTGCGCCCGCAATTGCAGCCCCGCGTCGACGAGGGTGGCATCGGGTCCGGGGTGAAGGGATTCACGCACACCCCGCCGGTCGGCTGGTCAGTGGACAACTCCAAGATGGGCACCGGCGGTGTCAGCGAATGGCGTGGGTGGGCCTTCACCACGGACGAGTTCTGGAGCCAGGCCCAGCGCGACCAGTGGCGTGAGCTCAACGTCCGTTCCCGTGACGTGTTCGCCGTCGCGGACTCCGACGAGTGGGATGACAAGAGCCACCTCGGTACCTTCGACTCCACTCTGACCACCCCTGCCTGGCCGGTAGCCGGCAGCAGCACGAAGACGCTGCGTTACCGGACCCACTACCGACAGGAGTCCGGGCAGAGCGCCCAGGTCTTGGTCTCCTTCGACGGAGCGGCTGCGACCGTGTTGAAGGACTACGCCTCCGACGCAGTCGCCACCTCGGAGGCCCTCAGCTTCCAAGTCCCGCCCGGCGCACAGAACGTGCAGGTCCACTTCCGCTACCGAGGAGACAACAACTGGTACTGGACGGTGGACGATGTGACCCTCCAGTGACCCCCGCCGGCCCCTGCGCCCATCACCGCAGGGGCCGGCACACGCCGCTGATCGTCCGGGCCGTGGACGCCCTCCACGTCCACGGCCCGTCCGGGCTAGGGTGGTAGAGACCGCAGACCACCGAGGTCAGAGGCACCGCAGAGCGGAGAAACATCAGTGGCAGAGCGCAAGCCGATCGAATCCTGGCTCACCGACATGGACGGGGTCCTCATCCACGAGGGAACCCCCATCCCGGGCGCCGAACTCTTCATCAAGCGGCTGCGTGAATCCGGCAGGCCCTTCCTGGTCCTGACGAACAACTCGATCTACACGCCCCGCGACCTGCACGCCCGACTGTTGCGGATGGGCTTGGACGTGCCGGTCGAGAACATCTGGACCTCGGCCCTGGCCACTGCCAAGTTCCTCGACGACCAGCGGCCCGGCGGCACCGCCTACGTGATCGGCGAGGCGGGGCTGACCACTGCGCTCCACGACATCGGCTACGTGCTCACTGACCACGAGCCCGACTACGTGGTTCTGGGGGAGACCCGCACATACAGCTTCGAGGCGCTCACCAAGGCCATCCGCCTGATCAACGCCGGGGCCCGTTTCATCTGCACCAACCCGGACGAGACCGGCCCCTCGGTGGAGGGCCCGCTGCCGGCCACTGGTGCGGTCGCCGCGTTGATCACGAAGGCGACGGGTAAGGAGCCCTACTTCGCGGGCAAGCCGAACCCGCTGATGATGCGAACGGGGCTGAACGCGATCGGCGCGCACTCCGAGACCAGCGCCATGATCGGCGACCGGATGGACACCGACGTACTGGCCGGACTGGAGGCGGGCATGGAGACCTTCTTGGTGCTGACCGGCCTGACGACCCCGGCGGACATCGACAAGTACCCGTTCCGCCCCTCCCAGACGGTGGACTCGATCGCGGACCTCATCGACCGCATCTGAGTCGGCCCGTCCCCCTGTCGCGGGGAGACGTGCACCCGATCGGATCACAAAGCGGGGTCCTGGGATGCGCGGGCGGGGCGGGCGCGTGAACCTCTAGACGTACCAGGAGGTTCACGATGCGCTCTGCACTGCTCGCTCTCCGTGTCGCCGCCGCCGCCACCGTGTTGGCTGCCGCGCCCATGGTCACCGCCACCGACGCCTTCGCCGGCGAGGAAGAAGGCCGGGGGTCGGTGACCGTCACCCCGTCGAAGGTCGCACCGGGAGCGCAGGTCGAGCTGCGCGTCACCGGCTGCGAGGGCAAGACCGGCTACGGCAAGTCCACGGTCTTCGTCTCCGAGGCCCATCTCTCGGGTCGGGACGGCCGGGGCAACCCGCTCTACGGCGAGGCCATGATCCGCTCCAACGCGCAGCCGGGATGGCACACCGTCCATGTGACCTGCGACGGGAAGGGCACCCAGGCCACCGGCTCGGTCGAGGTCGTCCACCATGGCGACCGGCCCGCCCCGCATCCCTCGCCGATTTCCCCGATCCATGCGGGTGGCGGTGGTATGTCCTCCCAGCTGGCCGCCAGTTCGCCGGCCCGGTCCGGTGACGAGGGGCCCGGGCTCTCGCACGCCGTGGTCGGCGGACTGCTCGCCGCCGCGGCGAGCCTGGCGGTCGCGGGCCGGGCGCTGAGGGTGCGCCGCCGCCGCAGCGGCGGGTGAGCGCCGAGGAGCCCCGCACCTCGGCGCGCGGACGGTTGGTCGCAGGGGTCGCGTGGGCGGTCCTGCTGCTCGGCCTGTGGCTCTGGGGCCGGGAGATCACCGAGGTGCCGAGCAGCGGCTCCGGTTCCGCCTCGTTGTTCGCCCTGGGCCTGCCGGCGGCTCGTGGTCCGCTGCCGGGGGTGCCACCGCAGCGCGTGGACATCCCCTCGATAGGCGTGCAGGCGCCGGTGGTCAGCCGCGGTCTGGATGTGGATGGCGCGATCGATCCGCCGCCGTACGAACAGCCGGGAACGGTCGGTTGGTACGGGGCGGGGGTCCAGCCGGGTGCGGCGGGCGCCGCGCTGCTGGTGGGGCACGTGGACACGCAGTCCAAACCGGCCGTCTTCTACGGCCTGAGCTCGGCGAAGCGGGGCGATCGGGTCCGAGTGGTGCGGGCGGACGGCAGCATCGCCGAGTTCACCGTGGAGGACGTCTCGGTGCACGAGCGGGACCGTTTCGACGCCGCCCGGGTGTACGGGCCGCGGGTGCCGGGCCGGGCGGAGCTGCGGTTGGTGACCTGTGGGGGGACCTATGACCGGGCGGCGAAGTCGTACACGGCCAATGTGGTGGTCTCGGCCTATCTGACGGGTGTGAGCAGTGCGGGCGCTGCCGCTGCCGGTGTCTGAGCCCGGGGCGTCGAGCGCCGGAGCACGAAGAAGGCCCTCGCTTACGCGAGGGCCTTCTTCTCGTCTGTGCGCCGCCAGGGACTCGAACCCCGGACCCGCTGATTAAGAGTCAGCTGCTCTAACCAACTGAGCTAGCGGCGCCTGCTGACGAAGAAAACTCTACCCCACCACTCGGGGTGCTGTTGACCAGCCCTTCTCCGGCCATCCCACCTCTGGAACAAGCCACGCCGGTTTTGTCTGATTAGCGGTAGTTCGGGTGTGAGGGATGCATGATGTCCCTGCCGTCAGATCTGACGCCCTGACAGATGTGAGATGTCACCTCACGGGGAGCGGACCACGCATGACTATGCCGGTGTTCGAAGAGTTCGAGCCTGCGCGCGACTGCGCCTGTCGCGGATGCGCACAACAGCGCCGGGACCTGGCCCGGGCCGTGTCGGCGCGTGACGGAGGTCACCCCGCCGCGCACGGTGCGCGCCGTGCCATGGTGTTCGTCACCGCGGCCGGAGCGGTCCTGGGAGGCAGCAACGACCTGGCCGCGGCGCTCGCCCTGGAAAGGGCGACCCCCGTCCCGGTCGCGGAGCCCGGCCCGGAAGCGCAGCCTTCGACCCCACAAGGCAAGAAGGGCCCGCTGCACGGCCCGGCGGGCACTCCGGCGCCCCCACCCGACACCGAGCCGCCCCCTCAGATCGGCGCGTCCCCGGAAGCAGTGCCGGCGATCAAGGCCATCGACCGGGCGACGATCATCAACCGGGCCAAACTCTGGCTCAATGCGAAGGTCCCGTACAGCATGACCAGCTACTGGCCGGACGGGTACCGCCAGGACTGCTCCGGCTACGTCTCCATGGCCTGGAACCTCGGTTCGAACGAGTGGACCGGAAGCCTGGACCGATTCGCCACCAGGATCACCAAGGAGCAGCTGCAACCCGGGGACATGCTGCTCTTCCACAACCCGGCCGACCCCAACAAGGGATCCCACGTGACCCTGTTCGGAGGCTGGACGGACCATACCCGTACCTACTACGTGGCCTACGAGCAGACCAAGCCGCACACCCGCAAGCTGGCGACCCCCTACGGGTACTGGACCAACGCCACCAAGTACCTGCCCTACCGGTTCAACGGTGTGGTCGCGGGCACCACCGGAGAGCAGCCCTCGGCCACTCCCGCCCAGCCGCCGACCGGCGGCTCCGGTGGGCAGGGTCCCGCCAGCGGTGCCGCCTTCCCTGGCGCGGGGTACTTCGGCCCCGGAGCGAACAACCAGTACGTCACCCAGCTCCGTCAGATGCTGCTCGCCCGCGGCGGGGGCCGGTTCTACCAGTCGGATCCCGGACCCGAATGGAGCGAGGCCGACCGGCTGGCGACCCAGGCCTTCCAGCGGGCGCAGGGCTGGACCGGGACTGACGCCGACGGGCTCCCCGGCCCCGAGACCTGGCGGCTGCTGGTGGAGCGACAGGGCAAGGACATTCCCCCGTCGGCCACCACTTCCGTTCGCGGCGGAGCGGCCACACCCATCCCCGCCTTCCCGGGCCGGGGTGTCTTCCGCCGGGGTACGTCACACCCCGCGATCCAGGTGCTCGCCCGGCAGCTGGTGAAAAAGGGCTTCGGTAAGCACTACCCCTCGACGCCGGGTCCCTACTGGGACGAGACGGACCGCCGGAACGTCGAGGCGTTCCAGCGCGCACAAGGCTGGCGCGGCGCAGCCGCGGACGGCTACCCGGGTCCGGAGACGTGGCGACGGCTGTTCGCCTGACGGAGGCAAGGATGAAACCCCACCACCCCCCTCACTCCCCGACCACGACGGCCACGGGCGTCATGACCCGGCTGCCCGTCGAGGACGACGACACACAAGAACTGCCGCGCATCACCGCGGTGGGCCCGCACGGGCCCACCGTCGCCGGCACGGCCCTGGCTCAGGCGCTCGCCGGCCGCCCGGCGCCGGCGCTGGCCCCCGCGGCCCCCACCGTCACCGGCCTGGGCACCCTGCACCTGCCGCCGAGAGGGGAAGCCGGACCGGGCGACCCGAAGCCGGGAACCGCGGACCCGCGCGCGGGGGCGCAGGGGTCTCCGCTACTGCCCGGGGCGGACCGCTGCGCCCCACCTCGGGGCGAGGTGTCCCTGCCGGCACCGGCCCTGCCACATGGTTCCGGCCAGGAGGGGGTCTGCCCCGGACCGCCCGCAGACGCGACGGTACTGATCGGGACCGCGCCGGCGATCACCGACGAGGCCCCGGCGGCGGTCGACCGGCCACCGGTATCGGTGCAGGGCGTGGCCTCGGTCCTCCCTCATCCGGCGTCCGCTGGGGCGAAGGAGCGGGCCGACCAGAGCGCGGCAGCGCAGCCGACCGGCCCCGGCGACCTCCTGCCCGCGGCCCGGGACGGTGCCCCGCCGCTGGCCGACCGGTCCGACAACGGGCTCCTGCCGGTAGCCGGTTCCGGTGGCGTCCCGACCGCCGGTGTACGAACCCCGCTGCCCCCGGGTCCCCGACCCGCCGGGGTGCCCGGACCCCAGAGCGTGCCTACATCCGGCCCCGGGCGCGGCCCCGCCGAGATCCCGGCGGGCCTGTTGCAGCGGGCGCAGGCAGTAGCCCCGGCAGGGTCGGTGCGCCCCCCGTCCGGGCCCCGGAGCCCCGCACCGCCCGCCGCCCCGACCGTCCGACAGCGCCCCGCGCCCCCGGTCGACCCCGCCTTGAGTGAGCGCCCAGGGCCGGCGCTCCCCGGCTGGATCGCGATCGTGCTCGGCGTATGTGCGTTGGTCGTCTGCGGCGTGGTGGTGTGGCGTTCCGGAGTCCTGCCGGAGCGAGTGCTGCACCCTCTCGGCCTGGCGCCGCGCCCCCATCGCGGGATCGGCGCCCAGGACTGGCCGGTCCTCGCGCTGGGCGCGGCCTTTGCGGTGTTCGCCTTCGGAGGGCTCGGCCGCGGCAGGGTGGGCCATGCCTGGGTGTTGACCCTGTTCGGCCGGTACCGCGGCAGTGTCCGCCGCACCGGCTTGGTGTGGGTGAGCCCGCTGCTGCTGCGCCGACGCGTCGATGTCCGCCTTCGGCATTGGCGCAGTGAGCCGATGCCCGCCGTGGACGCCAACGGCGTCGCCCTACAGGTGGTCGTTCACGTGGTGTGGCGGATCAAGGACACGGCCCGGGCCGCCCTCGCCGTCGAGGATCACCGGACGTACCTGGCCGAGCAGGTGGAATCGGCGATGGCCCGGGTCCTGTCGCGGCTTCCCGCGGACGCGTTCCACGAGGACGCCCCCACACTGCGCAATGCCGAGGCGGTCGGGGACGCCCTCACCCGGATGCTGTGCGCGGAGGCCGAACCGGTGGGCGTCCAGGTGTTCTCGGCCCAGCCGACCCGGATCGAGTACGCCCCCGAGGTCGCTGCGGCCATGCAGCGCCGGCGCGTGGCCGCCCTGGACGCCAAGCACCGAGACAGCGTGCTGACCGCGGTGGTCGACGCGGTCGACGACACCGTGCAGCGGTTGACCTCGCGAGGACTGGTGGAACTCGACGACTACGAGCGTCGGGCCTTGGTCAAGGACCTCACGGTCGCCTTCTATACGGGGCGTGCAGAGGCCGCGACGCGCTGACGGTCACCTCGACGGAGTCGACGGACGGTGGGCCCTGCCCACCGTCCGTTCGCACATTGGTCTGGACATGGCCAATTGCCGTCAATAACCTGGGACTTGGTCTAGACCTGATCTCTTGACGGCGTTCACCCGACGCCGGGCTCTCGCGCGCGCACTGACCCCAGGACTCCCCCCACCAAGGAGCGCACCATGCGTACTTCGCGTCACCGCCTCGGCGCGGCCGTAGTCGGCCTCGGCCTCGTCGCCGGCGCATCCCTACTCGGCTCCTCCACTGCCAGCAGCCATGGCTACACGGACAGCCCGATCAGCCGCCAGAAGCTCTGCGCAAACCGGACGGTCTCCAACTGCGGACCCATCATGTGGGAGCCGCAGAGCGTGGAGGGGTACAAGGGCTTCCCCGCAGCCGGCCCGGCCGACGGGAAGATCTGCTCCGGCGGCCTGAGTCAGTTCGCACAGCTCGACGACCCCCGTGGAGGCGCCTGGCCCGCCACCGCCGTCACCAGTGGCCAGAGCTACAGCTTCCGCTGGCAGTTCACCGCCAACCACTCCACCACCGACTTCAAGTACTACATCACCCGTGACGGCTGGGACCCCACGAAGCCGCTGACCAGGGCTGACCTGGAGTCGCAGCCCTTCATGACGGTCGCCTACAACGGCGCCCGCCCGTCCATGACGACCGTCCACCAGGGCACCATGCCCGCCGGCAAGACCGGCCGGCACCTGATCCTCTCCGTGTGGACGGTCAACGACACCCCGATGGCCTTCTACGCCTGCTCGGACGTTCGCTTCTGAGCGCCCGACCGGGGGGCGGCGGAGCCCCCACCTCCTTGTCCGGCGAGGTCCGGGAACGGATGCGACCCCTTCTGGACCGACGGCGGTCGGGCCCTGTCCGCCCTGCCGCCGTCGGGCTCCGGAACCGGAACCCGCCCCGTCGGGGCCCACTCGTGGACTCCTGCCGCGGGTGGGCCCCAGGGCGTGTCGGGACCCTTTCGTCCCGGCCGGGTGGTGGTCACGAGCACACCACCGGACCAGGTACTATTTTCTCTGTCAGCAGGCGCCGCTAGCTCAGTTGGTTAGAGTAGCTGACTCTTAATCAGCGGGTCCGGGGTTCGAGTCCCTGGCGGCGCACAGACACCACGGAAGCCCTCGCGAAAGCGGGGGCTTCCGTCATGTCAGGTGCCGCCGTCGTCGAACATGACGCTCGACGACCAGGGCGGGAGCTGAGTGGGGGCGATCACCCCTGGCGAGCCCGGGCACGCCGGCCACGGCGGGGCCCCGCCTCCAACCCACCAGCCGGTGCGGGCCGAGCATGCGCACCGCCCCCGAAGCGGCCCTCAGATCGCGAGGGAGAGCAGAACCGGTGCGGCCTTGCGGTTCAGCGTGTCCGCGGCGGCGCGCAGGCGGTGGGCGTGCTCGATCGGGAGGGAGAGCGCGAGGCAGCCGACCGCGGCGCCGGCCGTGATCGGGACGGCGGCACAGACCGTACCGAGGGCGTACTCCTGGAGGTCGAGTACGGGAACGGTCGCCGGCTGGGCGTCCAGTTTGGAGAACAGGACGCGCTCGCTGGTGATCGTGCGGGAGGTGAGCCGTGCGGTCTTGTGTCGCGAGAGGTGGTCGCGGCGTCCGTTCAGGTCCAGTTGGGTGAGCAGGCACTTGCCCACGGCGCTGGCGTGTGCGGCAGACCTGAAGTCGACCCACTCGTGCACCTTGGGGGTGCGGGGGCCGTCGGCGCACTGGGTGATCCTCACTTCACCGTCGACGTAGCGGCTGATGTAGACCGCTGCGCCGACCGAGTCGCGCAGACGGTCCAAGGTGTCCTGGAGCTTGGCCTGGAGTGCCTGCTGGCGGTCCAGGCCGGAGCCGAGCAACACCAGGGAGTCGCCTATCGCGTAGGCGCCGTCGGACACCTGCACCACGTATCCCTCGCGGCGCAGCATGATCAGCAATGGGGTCAGATGGGCGAGCGGCAGGCCGGTCTCGCGGGTGATCTGGGCGTCGGTGACGCCGCCGGTATACCGCGAGATCGCCTCCAGCACGCGCAGGGCGTACTGCACCGAGTGGAACGGCGCGGTCGGCTCGGGCTTCAGCGCCACGGTCTCTCCCTAGCCAGGTTGTCACCGCTTGCGCTTACCACGATAGCCATCAAGGAGCTTGGTGGGGGCGGCTGTTATGGAGATTGGTGGCGTGAATCATGCCCCTGTCCAGGGGGCAGGCCAGGGGCATATGCCGTTGTCACGGGCTGGGCGCCCGATGGCATCGCATTCGCGCCATTCGTCGAGGTGCTCGAGAGTCTGGCCACTGGTGGCGCGGTGGGGCGCGGGGGGTCGGTGAATCACGCTTCGGGGGTGAAGGGGCGTGGAATCGAGATTGGCTGGTTCCTTTAACAATGGGCGCCCGGGGTGACCCGGGGTGGCTCCGAAACCGCTTGTCACCGTGGGTCGGCGCGGGGAGCTGATGGCGCCTCATGGCTCTGACTAGGCAAATTACCGGGAAATTGGTCTAGTCCTGATTGTGTACAGAGTATTGACGCGACGTCTGAAAGATCGCTATCACTTCACCATCCCCGGTGCACCTCCATCCCTCCCACATCCGGAGGCAGTACATGCCCACCCGTAAACCGCTGATCGCGGCCGTCACGACCGCCGCGCTCGCCGCCGGAGCGCTGGCCGCATTCGCCGGCCTCGGTACCGCCCAGGCGGCCGATGCCGCCACCGCCCCCGCCTCCGGCGGTGTGAGGATCGCCTACTACGACCAGTGGAGCGTGTACGGCAACGCCTTCTACCCCAAGCACCTCGACACCCGAGGCATAGCCAGCAAACTGGACATCCTCAACTACTCGTTCGGCAACATCCACCCCACGGACCTGACCTGCTTCGAGGCCAACAAGGCGGCCGGTGACGACAACAACCCCAATGCCGGCGACGGCGCGGGCGACTCGTTCGCCGACTACCAGAAGTCCTTCGGCGCGGCGGACAGCGTGGACGGCATCGCCGACAAGTGGGACCAGCCGATCGTCGGTGTCTTCAACCAGTTCAAGGAACTGAAGGCGAAGTACCCGCACCTGAAGATCAACATCTCTCTGGGCGGGTGGACGTACTCGAAGTACTTCCATGACGCGGCCAAGACCGACGCCTCGCGCAAGAAGCTCGTCGCCTCCTGCATCAAGCAGTACATCAAGGGCGATCTGCCGGTCGAGGGCGGTTTCGGAGGCCCGGGCAGCGCCGCTGGCATCTTCGACGGCATCGACATCGACTGGGAGTACCCCGGTTCCTCCGGTGGTCACCTCGGCAACCACTACGGTCCCGAGGACAAGGCCAACTTCACCCTCCTGCTGAAGGAGTTCCGCAAGCAGCTCGACGCGGAGGGCCTGGCCAACGGCGGTAAGAAGTACCTGCTGACCGCGGCGCTCCCGGCCGGACAGGACAAGATCAAGTACATCGAGACGGACAAGATCGGCGCGTACCTCGACTACGCGAACATCATGACGTACGACATGCACGGAGCCTGGGACAGCGACGGCCCGACCTACCACCAGTCGCCGCTCCAGCCGTCGGCGGGCGACCCGACGGATCCGATCGCGCCCGGCACCGAGAAGTACAGCATCGACAGTGCCATCGACTCCTGGATCGACGGCAACCCCGCGTACGGCATCACGGGCGGCTTCCCGGCGGACAAGCTGACCTTGGGGTACGAGTTCTACTACCGCGGCTGGAAGGGGGTCCCGGCGGGTGCCTCGCACGGTCTGGCCCAGCCCGCCACCGGTGCCTCCGGCGCCCGCCCGCTCAGCCAGCAGGCCGGCATCGCCCACTACAAGGAGCTCGGCGGGATCGTCGACAACCCCGCCACCACCTTCTGGGACGACGAGGCCAAGGCCTCGTACTTCTACAAGGACGGTGAGTTCTTCACCGGCCTGGACCAGCGGGCCATCCAGGCCCGGGTCGACTACGGGCGCCAGCGCGGGCTGGCCGGCGCGATGATGTACTCGCTGCTCGGCCTGGACAACAACGCCACCCTGCTGAACCAGATCTCGGACGCCCTCGGCGCGCCGACGACGCCCCCGACGACGCCGCCCACCACCCCGCCGACGACGCCCCCGACGACGCCGCCCACCACGCCCCCGACCACGGGCTGCACGGCTCCGGCGTACGTGGCGGGCACCGTCTACACCGGCGGCACGGAGGTCAGCCACAACGGCCACGACTGGAAGGCCAAGTGGTGGACCCAGAACGAGGCGCCAGGCACGACCGGTGAGTGGGGTGTCTGGCAGGACCTCGGCGCCTGCTGATCCCCCCACCTCGCGCCGAGTGACGGCCGCCCCCACCCCATCCGGCGGTGCGGGGCGGCCCGTTGGCCTTGGGGTGCGTTCTTCGCTCAGCTCGCCGGGGTCCGCAGGAGCGGCACCATCCCGATCATCCCGGCGATCAGGTCCGGAGCCACGGCCGGAGAGTAGAGCCAGCCCTGTCCGGTGTCGCACCCCACCCGGCGCAGCCGCGCCGCCTGTCCGACGGTCTCCACGCACTCGGCGGTGACCGTGAGTCCTAGCCGGTGGGCGAGTTGGACCAGAGCCTCGACGATGGTCTCGTCGGCCGGATTGGGGTGGCCGCCGCCCTCTTCGTACCGGAAGCCGTGGACGAAGGACCCGTCGAGCTTGAGGACGGAGACCGGTAGGCGGCTCAGGTAGGCCAGGTTCGAGTAGCCGGTCCCGAAGTCGTCGATCGCGATCCGCACCCCCATGTCACTGAGTGCCTGGAGTGCTTGCAGTGGTCGCCCGGCCGAACCCATGACGGCTGATTCGGTCAGCTCCAGTTGTAGCAGCTGTGGGGCGAGACCGGTGTCGGCGAGGATCTCTGCGACGTCGCCGACCAGGTCGGAGTCCCAGACCTGCCGCACCGCGACGTTGACGCTCACGAACACGGGGGCTTCGTCGGGGTGGTCGAGTTGCCAGCGCCGGGCCTGGCGGCACGCAGTGCCCAGTACCCAGCGCCCCAACTGGACGATGGAGCCGTCCTCTTCGGCGATACCGATGAACCGATTCGGCGTCAGAGTGCCGAACTGCGGGTGGTTCCAGCGGATCAGTGCCTCCACCCCCCGTACCGCTCCGCTCTCCAGGTGGACCAGCGGCTGGTAGGCCAGCTCGAACTCGCCGCGTTCCAGAGCGGGGCGCAGCGAGGAGGACAGTGCCTGCCGGGTCATCCGATGTGCGTTGCGCTCGGGGTCGAACAGCGTCCAGCGTGCCTTCCCGTCCGCCTTCGCCCAGTACAAGGTGGTGTCCGCGGCCTGCATCAACTCGGTGGCAGTGGTGTCGGCGGCGGTCCGCTCGACGACTCCGATGGAGGCGGACACCGACAACCGCTGCCCAGCGATGTCGAAGGGCTCCTGCACCGCGTTGAGCACGCACTGCGCCAGGTCGGCCAGTTGCTCGGTGCCGGTGGAGTCCTCGACCAGCAGCGCGAATTCGTCGCCGCCGAGGCGGGCGACGAGGTGCCCGCCGGTGCGACCGTAGCCGTATCCGTCGGCGCAGGTGGTCAGGCGGGCGGCCACCGCGGCGAGCAGCCGGTCGCCGGTGCGGTGGCCGAGGGTGTCATTGACGGCCTTGAATCCGTCGAGGTCCAGGTAGCACAGGCCGATCCGGCCGCTCGTGCCATGTCCGTTTCCGTAACAGGAGGCGTCCAGAGCGGCGGAGAGCCGCTCGAAGAACAGGGTTCGGTTGGGGAGCCGGGTCACCGGGTCGTGCATCTGCAAGTGGCGCAGGCGGGCTTGGAGATCGCGTTGGTCACTGATGTCGGTGACGGAGAGCAGGACGTCTCGACTGCCGGGAACCGGCCCGAGGGAAACCTCAGTCCACAGCGAGTGCCCGTCTGGGTGTTTGAGGCGGCGCGTACAGCGCAGCCGCGCCTGTCGGCCGCGCAGGACCTCCTGGTAGGCGCTCCAGGTGCGGGCTTCCGCGGTGAGGTCGACGAGGTCGGCCGCGCGTTGTTCCACCAGTGAGGACGCCTCGGAGCCGAGGAGTTGGGCGAGGGCCAGGTTGGCAGCGACGATGTAGCCGTCGCGGTCGACGACGGCCATCGCGAGGTGGGCCGCGTGGAAGGCGGCCCGGTAGTCGCGCAGTTCGGCAGCGCCCCGACTGGTTACGGCAGAAAGTCGATCACTTTCCGTAACCATTGATCGGGTGCTGTCGGCTGCCGAACCAGTTCCTTCTGAGGTTCCGCTCACCGCTCGCTCCCGCAGTGCTGTTGTCTCGTGCTGGGTCTCGTGCTGGTCTCGTACTGGCCTGTCGGCGACCGTCGGTCGGGTGGGACGGACCGTCCGGAAGACGGAGTCCACGCGGGAAAGTGTGCCGATCATAGAGGTTGCCGGGAGGGGCGTACCAGCTTCGCCACCCCCGGTAGGTGGGTGTGACGCCGTGCCATCCGATCGGTTCTGAGAGCGACTGACCGACTCCGCTTATTCCTGTTCATGCAGAGGTTGCCTTTGGTCGAATGTGACTTTCCGTAGGGTGCTTGGCTTTCGCTCGCTCACTCGTGTGGGGCATTGGAACAGGACATTTAGATGATGATCACTACAAAGTGGTTGGGATGTCCCGAATCCCCCACCCGGAGGTCGACGTGCCGCGTCAGCAGACACCCGGGGGAGTGGAGCGTTTCCCGTGGCGGACCACCGCCGCCATGCTCACTTCCCTAGCGGCCCTCGCGGGCATGTCTCTTGTCGCGGGACCTGCGGTCGCCGAACCGGTTGCGGGTCCCTGTGCGCTCAGCCGGACGACGGCGCACCACTCGCTGGGCCTCGACAGCTGGAACTCCGCCTACCCCAGACCCGTGCGTACCCTGAGCGCGGTCATGGTCTTCCTCGCCTTCCCGGACTCCCGGCCCCGCACCACCCCCGAAGAGCTGACGGCCGACTACTTCCCGGCGACCAGTGACTTCTTCGCCCGCGCCTCCTACGGGCGGTTCCGCCTGATCCCCCACCCCGAACAGCACTGGATCACCATGCCCAGGCCCTCCACCGCCTACGGGATAAGGCGGGACTGGGAGCCGGCCGACCGGGCCGCCTACCTGCGCGACGCGGTGGCCATCGCGGACCGGGCGGTGGACTTCAGTCGCTACGACATCGTCTACTTCGTCGCCGACCCCGATGCGCCCGGCGTCGACTCCGATGCCACCAAGGTGGTCAACTTCGACCGCCCGCTGCGCGCCGACGGCGTCGACCTGCGCCGTATTGTCACCGTCTTCGAAGCGCACCCACCGGACCGCAACGTACTGGCCCACGAGACCGGGCATGTCTTCGACCTCCCCGACCTCTATCACCGGCCGGACGACGGAAAGGGCGACTGGGACACCTACGTGGGTGACTGGGACGTCATGGGGAGCCAGTTCGGCATGTCCCCTGACCTCTTCGCCTGGCACAAGTGGAAGCTCGGCTGGCTGGATCCCCGGCAGATCGACTGCGTGCGCGGTGGAACCTCCCTGCACACCCTCCAGCCGCTCGCCTCCCCGGGCCTGCCCGGAGCCGTCGGCGGCACCAGGCTCGCGGTGGTGCGGACCGGTGCCGGCAGTGCGATCGCGATCGAGGCGCGCGGCTCCGCCGGCAACGACGACCGGACCTGCACGGAAGGGGTGCTGATCTACCGAGTGCGCAACGAGGCCCCCTCGGGTGCCGGACCGATTGAGGTGCTCGACACCCATCCGCAGACCGAGGCCTGCTGGGGTCAGTCGGTGTACCCACCACTGGCGGACGCCCCGCTGGGCGTGGGGGAGTCCTATACGGTGCCCGGCGAGCGGGTGCGCGTCGAGGTGGCGGACCGGACCCCGTCCGGTGCTTACACGGTGAAGATCACTGCCTGAGCCGCTGCCGGGAACCGGGCCGGGCGAACGAAGAAGGCCCCCGCTCACGCGGGGGCCTTCTTCTCGTCTGTGCGCCGCCAGGGACTCGAACCCCGGACCCGCTGATTAAGAGTCAGCTGCTCTAACCAACTGAGCTAGCGGCGCCTGCTGACGTCGTAGACCTTAGCATCCTGATCGGCGGGGGGAGAAATCGATACCTGCACGGTGGCAGCCGAGGCTGCCCGGGTCGCTCGGACGCAGGCCCACAGCATCACCTCCGGGCCCGGCAGCCACGGGGATCGGGTGTCGGGGGCCACCATCCATCGTGCCGCGCCGAGCGCCTGGCCCCGGGGCGTCGGGGACCGCAGCGGCGGAACGGTCACCGCGTCGCCGGTGCCGTGGCACAGCAGTGCCGGGGACGTTCCTCCCCACTCCTCCCAGTTCAGTAGCGCGGGAAGTCGTTGCGCCGTTCCGGGTGCGGCGAACAGCAGCATCCGCCCGCGGTGGACCGCCACCGGTCCGGATCCCGGGCCCTCTTCCCACAGTCGGTCCAGCATTCGGCGCCCGAACACGGCGGGGACGTTCACCACGTCGAAGGCCGAGCCGCAGGGCAGGACCGCGGGTGCCCACGGTCGGGCCTGCCACAGCGACAGGGTGCTGCGCGGGTACGGGCAGGCGCTGGCCAACCAGGCCGCTCCGGCCGGGGTGACCTCACCCGCCCGGTGCCCGTCGGTCGCCGCTCCTGCTGCCTGCTCACGCGTCATCTCGTGCTGCCACACGTCCATGACCAACAGGTGTACGTGCAGCGAGGTCGCGCTTTCGCTGTGTTACCAAAATCCAGGACAGTGCGCGTGGGCATGGAGTATCTTTCGCCCGGGCATATGCCAGGACGGTGTTGGGTGGGGCCCCGCCCGCGCCCGGAACGCGGGATCTCCGCCGACCGGCTCCAGGGTCAGGCCAGATGGCCGGTGTCGTTCCAGCGCTCGATGGCCGGTTCCCCGTAAGCCCAGCCCAGCACCGACAGCGAGGTGGGCTCCAGTCGGATCCGGGCGCCGAAGGAGGCGTCCAGGCCCAGCCAGCGTGCGCCGAGGGTGCGCAGGATGTGGCCGTGGGCGAAGACCAGGACGTCCCGGTCCGCCGAGCGGGCCCAATCGATGACTTCGTCCGCACGGGCCGAGACGTCGGCGACGGCCTCGCCCTGCGGCACCCCGTCCCGCCAGATCAGCCAGCCGGGGCGGACCTCCTGGATCTCGGCCGGGGTCATGCCTTCGTAGGCGCCGTAGTCCCACTCCATGAGGGCGTCCCAGGAAGTGGCCCGTTCGGCGAAACCCGCCAGGGCGCAGCTCTCGCTGGCCCGGGACAGGGGGCTGGTGCGCACCTCGACTCCGGGGAGCCCGGCCCACGGTTGCCGGTGCAGCCGCTCGCCCAGCAGCTTCGCGCCGGCTCGCCCCTCCTCCAGCAGTGGTACGTCCGTGCGACCCGTGTGCTTGCCGGACAGCGACCACGAGGTCTGTCCATGCCGGGCCAACAGGATCCGCGGTGCCATCGTGATTCTCTCCGTAGGTCGGGCGTAGTGCAGTGGCCGTGCGCCGGCCGTCCATCATCGCGCAGGTGAACGGCGGACAACCCGCCGGTGTCCTCCCGCGTCCTCAACCGTACGGTTGAGCGAGTGGAGCGAACGATGGATAACCGGAACCGGCCCGCCCAGTGGTGGGCCGAACTGCTGCTTGTCGGCGTGATGTACGCGGTCTACTCCGGTGGCAGGCTGCTCGCCCGCGGTGACGCCGACATCGCGGTCGGCCACGGCCTGGCGATACTCCAGTTCGAGGAAACGTTTCGCATCAACGCCGAGCACCCGCTCAACCGCTTGTTCAGCGACCAGCCGTGGCTCGGCGTGCCCGCGGACTTCGTCTACGCATCCCTGCACTACCTCGTCACGCCAGCGGTGCTGGTCTGGCTCTTCCGGCGCCGCCCCGCGCACTACCTCGCCGCCCGCACCTGGCTGATGATCTCCACGCTCCTCGGGCTGGTCGGCTTCACCCTCATGCCCACCTGTCCACCACGTCTGCTGGACGCCGCCCACGGCTTCGTCGACACCATGGCGCAGTACAGCGCCTACGGCTGGTGGGGCAGCGAAGCCAGCGCCCCACGCGGCCTCGGCGGAATGACCAACCAGTACGCGGCCATGCCCAGCCTGCACGTCGGCTGGGCCCTGTGGTGCGGGGTGATCCTCTGGCGCCACGGACGCTCGCCGCTGCTGCGGGCCGCCGGGGCTGCCTACCCGATCCTGACCACGGCCGTCGTGCTCGGCACCGCGAACCACTACTTCCTCGACGCCGCCGCCGGGGCCGCCGTGATGGGCCTGGGGCTGCTCCTGACCCCCGGCGCACTACGCCTCGCAGGTCGGATTCGGCCGCGCCCGGCGGGCCGTTTCGCGCCCACCGGCTCACCCAATGTCAGCAGTGGATGGGACACTTCGGCGGGTGAGCCAATCCCCGCCCAACGCGCCGCATCGCGTTCCGTCGCAGACGACTCTCCGGCAGCGCCTCGCTGACCTGCGCGGCCCAGCGGTAGCGCCGCGCCCGCTGGACGCCCGTGCGCTCGCCGCCCTGGCGGCGAACCCGGGCTGCCGCCGGCGTGCCCTCCTCGACGGCGCCGGCGTGGACAAGACGGCGCTCGCCGCCGCACTCGGTGCCCCCAGTTCGTTCGGCCAGTCGCAGTTCGCCATAGTCCGGGGCAACGCCTTCGAGGCGCGGGTGAAGGCCGACGGGGGCACCGAACTCCTGCGCCTGCTCCACGAGCAACTCGGCGCGTTGGGCGCCCCCGAGGTCCCCGCACCGCCCCCCGCACCGCACTCCCCACCGGACCTGACCGCCGCCGGACCACAGGGGCGCGCCGCCCGCACCGCTCTCGCCCTGCGAGAGGCCAGCACCGCTCGCGAGTGGACCCTCCTCGACCACCCGATGCTCGCCCTCGACGTCGCGGGCACGCCCGCCTATCTGGAACCGGACGCGGTCGTGGTGCACCCCGACGGCCGATGGACCGTGGTGGAGATCAAGTCCTTCCCCGTCATCGACGGCGTCGCGGACGCCGCGAAGGTGGGGGCGGCGGCCCGGCAGTCCGCCGTCTACGTCCTCGCCCTGGAGCGGGTGGCGCAACAACTCACCCAGGTCGCCGGCGCTCCTTCCCCGACCGTGGGCCACTCGGTGCTCCTGGTCTGCCCCCGCAACTTCTCCAACCAACCCACCGCCTCCGCCGTGGACGTCCGCAAGCAGCGTGCCACCACCGCACGCCAACTCGCCCGGCTCACACGGGTCGAGGAGATCGCCGCCGAGCTGCCCGCGGGCGCGACCTTCGACCCCGCGGCCGGGCGGTTTGAGCTGACCCAGGCCGTCGAGGCGGTCGAGGCCGCGTACGCCCCCGACTGCCTGTCCGCGTGCGAGCTGGCCTTCCACTGCCGGGAGCGGGCCCGCGCCGCCGGGGCGGTCACCACCCTGGGGCGTGGGGCCCGCGGCGAACTCGGCGGGCTGGACCGCGTCGAACAGGCCCTGGCGGCAAGCGGGGGACTGGCCCCCGACCTCGAAGACCCCGCGTCGGCGGCCCTGCGCAGGGCCGCCCGGCTGCGAGCCCAGGCGCTGGAGGCCGCCGCCCGGTCCGCGGCTCCCCCGAGCCGGAGCGCAGCGGGGCCAGCGCCCCACTGCGGCCACGACCAGGCACAGGGGGTCCCGTGTCGCTGATCACCACGCTGGCCCGGCTGGAGGCCGTCCGTGACGGCCGCGCCCAGCCCCTGACCACTGTCCGCCACCGGCACCTGTCCGCCGCGCCACTGGTCCTGGTCCCGTTGACCACATCCGGTGAGGCCGGTGCGCCGTTGGGCGCCCTGGTGGGCACCGACCTCCACGAGCCGCGGCTGTTCGTCGTGCCGCAGCCCCGCGACCGGGACCTGCGCTTCGCCTTCCTGGCTGAGCTGGCCGAGTCCGTCCTGCCCTACCTCGACGGATACGCGGACCGGGTGGAGCCCGCCGAGCGGACCGAGACCGACCCCGAAAGCGGCAAGCGGGTCAAGGTCGAGGTCGAGCTGTGCGCGGATGCGCCGCAGATCGTCGTCCCCAACCGGGCCGGGGTGGAGTACGTCCGGCTGCTCGGCCGGTCGATGCGTTTTCGCCGGACCGCCGAACAGGACCCCGAGACGCCCTATCCGGCACCCCCGCGGGTTCCGCTGCTCGGCCGCTGGTTCACCCATCTCGCCGAGCGCTCCCGGGTGCCTGGGAGCGCGCTGCTGCTGGCCGCCACCGAGCTGCTCTCCCGCCACTGGGCGACCGGCCAGAGCCAGCTGGAGGACCAGCACCTCGGGTCCCTGTTGGGCTGGATCGCCCCGCCACCTGGTGAAACGGGCGCACAAGCGGCCCTGCGCGCCGAACTCGCCCGGGACCGCGCAGGCCAGCTGCTGTGTCCACCCGCCGGCCCGGCCACCGACCCGGCCTTCGACAACGTGCTGCTCGCCCCCGCCATGGCCCGCTACGACGCGGCCCGCACCGAGGTCCGCGAGGCGGCTCGTCCGGGGCCGGCCCGCCTCGCCGCGCTGGAGGCCGCCGAGGCCGAGGTGCGTGCCCTGGTCGAGGGCCAGTTGAGGCCGACCTGGAACGCGGTGTGGCAGGCCCTGGACCTGCTGGCGGCGCTGCCCGCCGGGGCGCACACCGAGGAACGCTGGACCCGGGACCGCTGGTCCTTCACCGCCCACCGTGACCGGGTGCGTGCCGGTGAACCGCCACAGCCCCGCCGGGACGACGCGGTGACCGCGGCGCAGAAGCTGGCGGTCCGGGAGACCGAGCAGGCCCGTCTCGATGCCCACGAGGCGCTGGACGACCCGCTGGTGATGGCCGGGCGCAGGCTCGCCGGAGAGGCTTTCGTCGGCGAGGTCACGCACGTCGAGATGGTCTGGACGGAGGGCAAGCGCCCGCGCCCCCGCCCCCTGCTCACGCTGGTCAGTGAAGACGAGATGCAGCTCACCGAGGGCGTCAAGGTCTACCGTGCGCTGGCCGGGCGTCCGCAGACCGCCGAGTTCCTGCGCCACGAACCAGACGGCACCGTGCTGCTGCGGCTGCTCGACAAGATGGGGCAGGGCCGTGAGCCGGAGTCGGGAACCGTTCCGGACAAGGGCGAGCAACTGTGCTGGACGCTCTTCGCGCACGACGCGCGCGGCGGACCAAAGCTCCCGGACCCGGAGCAGACGCCGTGGACTCACGGGGGGCCGCCCGGCGGCCCCGTCGTGGGGGAGCTCCCCGACCCGTCGACCGAGGAGGACGTGCTGTGAGCCGGTCGGTGACAGAGACAGGTGACCCCGGGGCGGCAGCCGCGCGCGCCACCCGAGCGATCCTCGCGGACACACTCGACGGCGGGCACCGGGGCGTGGTCGTCGACTCCCCGCCCGGCGCGGGCAAGTCCACCCTGGTGGTACGGGCGGCCCGGGAGCTGGCGGCAGCCGGCCGCCGGCTCATGGTGGTGGCCCAGACGAACGCTCAGGTGGACGACCTGGTGCTGCGGCTCGCCGAGAAAGAACCAGACCTGCCGGTCGGACGTCTGCACAGCAGTGACGTCGAGGCGTACGACAAGGCGCTGGACGATCTCCCCGCGGTGCGTACCTCCGCGAAGGTCGCCGAACTCACCGGTCTGCCGGTGGTGATCTCCACGGCAGCGAAGTGGGCCCACACCCAGGGGGTGGAGCCGTGGGAGCACGCCATCGTCGATGAGGCGTACCAGATGCGTTCGGACGCCTTGTTGGCAGTGGCGGGGTTGTTCGAGCGGGCCCTGTTCGTGGGGGACCCCGGGCAGCTGGACCCTTTCAGCGTCGTCGGCGCCGAGCAGTGGGCCGGGCTGTCCTACGACCCGTCGGCGAGCGCGGTCTCCACGCTGCTCGCGCACAATCCCGAGCTGCCCCAGCACCGGCTCCCGGTGTCCTGGCGGCTGCCCGCGTCCGCGGCGCCCCTGGTCTCGGGCGCCTTCTACCCGTACACGCCCTTCCGCAGCGGCACCGCTCACGGGGACCGGCGCCTGTCGCTGGGGGTGGTCAGCGACGGCTCGGGTCCGGACCGGGTGCTGGACGAGGCGGCCGAGTCCGGTTGGGGTCTCTTGGAGCTTCCCGCCCGGCACGCCCCGCGGACCGACCCTGAGGCGGTGGGGGCGCTGGCACAGGTGGTGCGGCGCGCCCTGGATCGGGGAGCGGTCACCACCAGCGAGCGGGACGAGGGCCCGGTGCCGCTGACGGCGGACCGGATCGCGGTGGGCACCGCCCACCGGGACCAGGCCGCCGCGGTGCGGGTCGCCCTGGCAGCCGTGGGGGTCAGCGGAGTGACAGTGGACACCGCCAACCGGCTCCAGGGGCGTGAGTACGACTTGACGGTCGTCCTGCACCCGCTCTCCGGACGCCCCGACGCCACGGCCTTCCACCTGGAGACCGGCCGGTTGTGCGTGTTGGCCTCCCGGCACCGGCACGCCTGCGTGGTGGTGTGCCGGGCGGGGGTGGCGGAGCTGTTGGACGAGCACCCGTCGACGGACCCGGTCGCCCTGGGCGTCACCGTGAAGTTCCCCGACGGGTGGGAGGCCATGATGTCCACGTGGGACCAGTGGAGCGGCCACCGTGTCCCCTGGCGTCCTTGACCGGGCCGGTGGGCGGCAGGCCCACTTGCGTCGGGTTGGACAATGGAGGGTGGTCCGGGGCGGACCGGACGCATGCGGGCGCCCCGAGTGACCGGTAGCACCGACAGGAGGACCCAAGCATGGCGGAGCCCGAGCGGACCGAGCGGAGGCTGCGGCCCGCACCGCTGCTCTTCGAGCCTTCGGAGGCTGCTGCGGATCCCGAGCACTTCTTCGACCTGGAGTCGATGGACGATCCCCGGGAACTGCTGACCCGTGCCACCGAGCTCGCCCTCGCGTTCCGGGCAGCCGCTGACCGGGCCGTGGAGTTCCAGGCGCTGGCAGCCGCCCAACTGGCCGACCCGCGCCGCTTTGACCGGCTGTCCCCCGGGTCCATCGCCGAGCGGGCGCGGTGGACCGAGGACTACGCGCTCAAGATGATCGAGTACGGGCGGGACCTCCAGCGCGAGGGCGACCGGGACCCGGCCTGAGGGGCGCTGGCCCTCAGGCCTTCGCGTGACGCTCCAGGAAGGCTCCGACCGGGGCGGAGCGCTGGTGCGGAAGAAGTGCCCGGGCGGTCGCGGCCAGCATCGAACGGACCCGGGGGGACTGGACGCCTTCTGCGAGGTCCAGGACGCGGTTCGCCGCTGCGGCGGCTTCATCCACCGCCCCGTCCCTCGTGAGGTCCTCGGCGAGTTCGGCGGTGTACAGGGCCACGTTGCGGGCGAAGTGCGGGTCCTGGAGCGCGGTGGCCCGGTGGGCGTGGCGCGCCGCGCGGGACCATTCGTGCAGGGCCGACCAGCATTGGGCTTCCAGCCCTTCGAGTTCGGCTTCGCCGAAGAAGGACATCCATTCGGGGTCGCCGTCGGTGGGTCCCTGCCCGAACAGGGTGTGTGCCCGGCCGAGGGCCTCCTCACAGCCGCCCCGGTCGCCCAGCCCGGCCCAGCCGCCGGCTTCTCGGAGGGTGAGCAGGCACAGCAGACGGGGGGAGCCCAGATGGCGGGCCGCACGCTGCCCGGCTTGGGCGGCCCGCACCGCCTCGCGCGGGCGGCCGGCGTCCCGGGCCAGGAAGGCGGTGTTGGAGAAGGCATGGGCTTCCAGAGCTGCGTCGCCGGCAACCCGGGCCGTGGCGAGGGCTTCCGCGTAGTGCGAGCGGGCGTCTTCGAATCGGCCCGAGTCATGAGCCAACCAGCCTACGGAGAGGGCGAGTTCGCCGGCTCCGGCGTGCAGGCGGTCGGCGGTGGACTGGCGTAGGGCACCGGCGTCGAGCAGGGTGTACGCGGCGTGCAGGGGTGCGGTCGCCCGCTGGTAGAGACCATCGGAGCCGTGGCGGTCGTCGAGCAGTCTGATGTGCCGTACCGCCTCTTCCACGGCGGCGGCTTCCGATTCGCCGGCCCGGCGGGCCCCTGGTGGTGGCCAACTTCCCGGGGTCAGCGAGTCGGCGGTGGGGGCGAAGCCCAACATGGGCGCGAGCCCCAGGGCGGCGACGGCCACGGTGGCGGAACCGCCTGTCATGAATGCGCGACGCAGCACGTCGCTCTCCTCGATGGTGGGAACGCGGGACGGGGACGGCGAATTGGGGGGCTTCGGTCGCCGGGCATGGCGGCCCCGCACCGTTTCGCGCGGGCTGAACCCCAGGTCGGCCAGGGACAGGCCGGGGAACATGTGCCGGAAGACCCGTTCGTAGGCGTAGTTGGGGCAGCGGATCTCGCCGGACTCGACCCGGCCGATGTAGCGGGCGTCGCAGGAGACGTTCTCGCCGATCTCGCGGCCGGCCCGGCGGATCGCCGCGGCGAACTCACCCGCTGAGCGTGGGCCGCGTAGTTGTCGAAAGGCGAGGTTCGGACTCGGCGGGTGTTCAGGTGAGGTGGGGGAGACGGATGCCGAGGTCATGGCCGTGCCCTCTCTGGCGAAACGTAACGCCGAGTTCTTGCTGCCGGATTGGAACAGCTCCGGCGCGCACGAAAGTACCGGTTGGGGCAGACGACTCACCTGGTGTTTGGCTACAAACGGGATATCTCACCCACCATCCGCCATGAACTGCCATCCTTTGCGGCGGCCCGCTGCCGCACCCGTTGACGCCCGGGCGCGTTGAACCATGTGGAGTGGGAGGCGGCTCCCAGCCCGGAGGAGGAGGGGTTCCCTTGTTGGAGGCCGGCATGGAGACCAGCGACACGACCACCCGGACCGCGGCGGAACCACCCTCGCCCGTTCATATCGATCAGCGGTTCCTGGCCGGCTCGGAGCCTTCGGAGACCGCCCCCGACATGGTCATGGTCCCGGCCCGGCAGGGGCTGGAAGCAGTCGACATCCTGCGCCGCACCGCGCACCGGACCGCCGGCTGCGGCCCCGTTCTCCACGACGGTGCCTGCGACACCCTCGGGTTCCTCGTCCCTCCGGGCACCGCGGACGCCTGGGACCTGCCCGGCAGCGCCTGCACCCAGACCGCGGGGCGCGGGCTGCGTTTCGACTTCGACGCGCAGGAGCACTCCCCGGTCGGTACGACGAGGGCGAACCCCGACCGGGCGGTGAGCCCCCCGCTGACCGGCGCCGGCTGGCTACTGCCTCCCGAGACCACCGACCCCCTCACTGACCCAGCGGTACTGAGGGCCGCGCTCGGCGAGGCTGCCCGGATCATCGAGGCGGCCGACAGCTGCCGGTGAGCGCAGAGCGCCGGACGCCCTGGATAATGGACCAATGGCGAAGGGCAGAGGGCGCGGCGGGCGCATGCGCACCGGCGACCCCGTCGTCGAGCAGGTCGACGGGGGGCAGGCGGAGCTGGTCCCGGACCGCGAGCGGGCTGCGGCCTGGACCCTGCTGATCGACGGAGCCCCACAGTCCCATGTCGATCTCGACGACCCCGCCCACCTGGACTTCCCCTACCAGCGGCGGATCGGACACCTCGCCGATCTGCTCGCTCCCGCCCGGCAACCGCTCAACGTGGTGCACCTGGGCGGCGGAGCTTTCACCCTGGCCCGGTACATCGCCGCAGCCCGCCCCCGCTCAACCCAACAGATCGTTGAGTTCGACGCGGCGCTGGTTCAGTTCGTGCGGCGCGAACTCCCCCTCGACCCGCAGGCCCGCATCCGCATACGGGCCACCGATGCCCGGGCCGGTCTCGCGAAGATCGCGGACGGCTGGGCCGATCTGGTCATCGCCGACGTCTTCAGTGCGGCCCGCACCCCCGCCCACCTCACCAGCGTGGAGTTCCTCGACGAGGTTCGGCGGGCGCTCAAACCCACCGGCTGGTACGTGGCGAACCTCGCTGACGGTCCGCCGCTGGCCCACCTGCGGGGTCAGATAGCCAGTGCGGCCACCCGCTTCGCCGAGCTCGCGCTGGCCGCCGACCCGGCGGTACTTCGCAGCCGTCGCTTCGGCAACGCGGTCCTGGTCGCCGCCGACCGGGCCTTGCCGGTAGCCGAGTTGACCCGGCGGGTGGCCACCGACCCGCACCCGGGCCGGGTCGTACACGGGCGGGAGCTCGTCGACTTCGCGGGCGGGGCAGCCGCCGTGGCCGATGCCGGGGCCACGCCGTCGCCGGCGCCGCCGCCCTCGGTCTTCCGTTGAGCAGACGCGGGTCCGGCGCTGACGGTCCGAGGCAACTCTGACCCTGGCATCTGGCGATCCGTCAACTGAGTTGCCGGCCCGAGTCGTGTTGCGAGAGTCCCGCCTGCCCCGCGGCGGAGGCGCTACCTTCGCAACACGCCCCGGGTCGTGGCGCCGGGCGGTCCGGCCCGTCAGTTCTCGTAGACCTCGACCAGCGGTGGATGGTCGTGCCAGGTGCAGAACACCGAGACTTCCCGAGGGGCGTTGCCCTCACGGGTGAAGGTGACCCGAATCCACTTCGGTTGCTTCCACACCTGCATGCGCCACCCCGCGGACGGGGTGGCCGACACCAGTTCCGCCGAGGAGGAGCCAACGGCGAAGACCACCCGCCCGCCGGCCACCGGATAGCCCTGCACCCGTACGGCGGCGGACGGTCCCGATCCATGCGGCCGAAGGGCGAGGGCGCCGTTGTCCGACGGGCGCTGCGAGGGTGAACTCCCGCTCCTGGCGGGGCTCGGAGCCTGGCTGGCGGCAGGGGAGGCGGTGGGCGCCGCGGCATGTGTGGAGGAGGTCTGCGGCTCGCTGGTGGAAGCGGCCCCCCGCGCCTGCTCGGCGATCGGCACGGCCCGCGGCGGATCGAACGCCGTGCCGGCCATGACGGAACGGACACCCCACCACGACAGCGTGACGGCCGCGCCGGTGGCGCAGGTCCATGCCAATGAGTGAGCCAGTCGTACCCATCCTCGGTGCACCGGGCCCATCCTGCCCCAATGGCACCACGACCGTTACCAGGCACCGGTCCTGACCCAGATGGCGTACCGTGCGGGGTCATGGCAAGTGTGCTCGTGGTCGAGGACGACCAATTCGTACGTTCCGCCTTGATCCGGCATCTGACCGATGCCTCCCACACGGTCCGGAGCGTGGGAACGGCGTTGGAAGCACTGCGTGAAGTCGCCCACGTCCGCTTCGACGTGGTGATCCTCGACCTCGGACTGCCCGACCTGGACGGGGCGGAGGCCCTGAAGATGCTGCGCGGCGTCACCGATGTGCCGGTGATCGTGGCGACCGCTCGCGACGACGAGAGCGAGATCGTCCGGCTGCTCAACGACGGCGCCGACGACTACCTCACGAAACCCTTCTCGGTGGAACACCTGTCCGCCCGGATCGCCGCGGTGTTGCGACGGGCGCGCGGTGCGGCGAGCGCGGGGGCACCCTCAGGGGTGCTGCGGGTGGGCGGCCTCTGCGTTGATCCGCTGCGACGGCAGGCCGAGCTCGACGGCCGGGTACTGGACCTGACCCGCAGGGAGTTCGACCTGCTCGCCTTCCTCGCGAGTCGGCCCGGGGTCGTGGTTCCCCGCCGGGAACTACTCGCCGAGGTATGGCGGCAGTCCTACGGCGATGACCAGACCATCGATGTCCACCTGTCTTGGCTACGAAGGAAGCTGGGTGAGACCGCGGCGAATCCGCGCTATCTCCACACCCTGCGCGGGGTCGGGGTGAAGCTGGAGCCGCCGCTGTGAGATGGGCCCTGGTCAAGGTGTGCCTCGCGGTCACCGTCATGGTGGTGGTGGCGTTCGCGGTGCCGCTCGGGCTCGTGGTGCAGGAGATGGCCCGGGACCGGGCACTGTCCAATGCCGAACGGCAGGCCGCCGCGATCGGCCCCACGCTCTCCATCACCACCGACCGGGGACAGTTGGACCGGGCGATCGCCTCGACCCAGATGGGCGCGGCGGGGCGGATGGCCGTGCACGTGCCGCAGCTCCCGGCGGTCGAAGGGAACCGGCCTCCGATGGCGCTCGGCCGGAGCCGCGCCGATGTGGCGGACGTCGAGGACACCCGCCGGATCGGGCGGGCCGCAACCGCGGAGGTCCCGGGCGGGTCGGCACTGCTGCAACCGGTGGCCATCGGCTCCGGGGGGATAGCGGTCGTGGAGATTTACGTCCCCGCGGGCGAGGCCGGCCGCGGGGTTGCCGCCGCCTGGCTGGTCCTCGCCCTGGTCGCGGTAGCCCTGGTCTTCGGATCGGTCGCGGTAGCCGATCGGCTGGGGGTGCGCCTGATCCAGCCCGCGAAACGGCTGGCCCGGGCGGCGCAGGAACTGGGGGAGGGGCGGCTCGGTGCCCGGGTCCCTGAGGAAGGGCCGGCAGAGCTGCGTTCGGCGGCCATCGCCTTCAACTCCATGGCTGATCAGGTGGTGCAGCTCCTGGAGAACGAAAGGGAGTTGGCCGCCGACCTGTCCCACCGGCTGCGCACCCCGCTGACCGTGCTGCGGCTCAACGCCGCCTCACTCGGCGAGGGCCCGGCCGCCGAGCAGACCCGGGAGGCCGTCGCCCAGCTGGAACGGGAGGTCGACACCATCATCCGTACCGCACGCGAACAGCGCCCGCAGACCCAGCGGGCCGGTGCCGGCTGCGATGCCTCGGAAGTGATCCGTGAGCGGATGGGCTTCTGGTCGGCATTGGCCGAGGACCAGGGGCGTGAGGTCCGTTTGGCCGGGGTGGAGAGACCGGCTCGCGTCCCGGTGCCCCGCCCGGAGCTGGCCGCCGCCCTGGACGCGATGTTGGGCAACGTCTTCCGCCACACCGCCGAAGGCACGGCCTTCGCGGTGGACGTGCACGATGCCGGCGACGCGGTGATCGTTTTGGTTTCGGATGCCGGAGAGGGAATCAAGGACCCGGACGCCGCCCTACGACGAGGCAACTCGGGGGAGAGGGACGGCTCCACGGGGCTGGGTCTGGACATCGTGCGCAGGGTGGCCGAGGCCACCGGCGGCGATGTGCGGCTGGGGCGTTCGGTGCTCGGCGGAACCGAGGTACGGGTCTGGCTGGCCCTGGACGACCGGGGCCGCCGGGTGCCGCGCACCCGGCGGCGCGGTCACCGGGCGGCCTCGATCCGCCGTCGAGCCCGGCCCTGAAGCAGAGGGCGGGGCCCGGCGGCTCGGACGGCGGCGCAGATGTTGCCGTCCTTCAGCGGCGGCCCGAGGGTGGTCGGGACGAAGGGAGTCAGCCGTGCGCGTCATGCTCAGGGCCCATATGGACACCGTCGCGATGAACGAGCTGATCAGAAGCGGCGGCATGCCGCAGTTCCAACAGCGACTTCAGGACATGCTCAAGCCGGAGGCGGCCTACTTCAGCCTGAGTGAGGGGGTGCGCAGCTGCGTGCTCGTCTTCGACCTGAAGGAGAGCTGGCAGGTGCCGATCGTGGTGGAGCCGCTCTTCATGGACGTCAACGCGGAGATCGAGATCGTTCCGGTGATGACGGCCGAGGAGCTGCGCAAGGGTGTCGCGGCGGTCCCCGGCCAGCTCTGAGTGCGATGCGCACGGCTACCGGAACCTCCCCTCGGTCAGTCCCGGCCCGGCTCCGAGGACTCCCCGGTGGTCCGGCAGCCCGGGCAGGATTCCGGTACGGGCCAGCTGTGCGTACCAGTGGGCGCTGGACTTCGGAGTGCGGTTCTGGGTGGCGTAGTCGACGTGAACCATGCCGAAGCGCTTGCTGTAGCCGTAGGACCATTCGAAGTTGTCCATCAGGGACCACAGGAAGTACCCGGCCACGGGCGCTCCGTCGGCCAGGGCCCGGTGCACCGCGGCCAGATGGGCGTGGAGGTAGCGGATGCGGTCGGGATCGTGCACGGAGCCGTCGGGCGCGGGTTCGTCGGCGTAGGCCGCGCCGTTCTCGCTGACCAGTAGGGGGAGACCGGGGGCCTCGCCGGCGTACTGCATCAGCAGGTCGTACAGGCCGGTGGGGTCAACGGACCATCCCATCTCGGTGAGTTCGCCCGGTGGTTGGTGGAAGACCACCGAATCGGCCGCGGGCCAGGGCGAGTGCGGGGAGGCGCCGTGGCCGTCGCCCCGGACGCCTTCGCCCCGGCCGGCTCCGTCCGGCGGCCCGGCCGAGACCAGCGCGGGTGCGTAGTAGTTGATGCCGAGGAAGTCGATCGGCTGGTGGATGGTTCGCTCGTCCGTGCCCTGGACGAAGGACCAGTCGGTGAGGGCGGCCGTGTCCGCCTTGAGGTCGGCAGGGTAGCCGCCGCGCAGGATCGGCCCGGTGAAGACCCGGTTCGCCAGCGCGTCGATCTGGCGTCGTGCCTCCAGGTCCGCCCGTGCCGCCGTCAGTGGCCGTACCGCGCTCGGGTTGAGGCTGATGCCGATCCGGGCGGTGGCCGGCAGTACCGCCCGGAGTGCGCCCACGCCCAGCCCGTGGGCCAGGTTCAGGTGGTGGGCGGCGCGCAGCGCGGCGACCGGGTCGGTGCGGCCCGGGGCGTGCACACCGGAGGCGTAGCCCAGGAAGGCGCTGCACCAGGGCTCGTTGAGGGTGGTCCACAGCTCGACGCGGTCACCGAGGGCGTTGGCCACCTCGGTGGCGTAGTCGGCGAAACGCAGGGCGGTGTCGCGGGCGGGCCAGCCCCCTTCCTCTTCGTAGCTCTGCGGCAGGTCCCAGTGGTACAGCGTCAGCGCGGGCCGGATGTGTCGATCGAGGAGTGCATCGACCAGCCGGTCGTAGAAGGAAAGTCCGCCGGCCCGCACCCGCGGCCAGGACACCGAGAAGCGGTAGGCGCCCATGCCGAGGTCCGCCATCATGGCCACGTCCTCGCGCCACCGGTGGTAGTGCTCCACCGCGCGGTCGCCGGTATCCCCACCCAGTGTCCTGCCGGGCGAGTGGCTGAAGGTGTCCCAGATCGACGGCCCGCGTCCGTCCGCCCTCACCGCGCCCTCGATCTGGTAGGCCGCGGTGGCGGTGCCCCACAGGAAGTCCGGGGGGAATTCCATCTGCAGTGCTCCCTTGTCTCTGTGCCCCCGAGGGGGCGCCATCAGCCCTTCACCGCGCCCTGCATGATCCCGCCGACGATCTGCTTGCCGAACAGGACGAAGACGAGCAGCAGGGGCAGGGTGCCGAGCAGTGCGCCGGCCATGATCACCGACTGGTCGGGGATGTAGCCGCGACCGAGACCGGTCAGGGCGACCTGCACGGTGGGGCTGCCGTTCTGGGTAAGCGCGATGACGGGCCAGAAGAAGTCGTTCCAGGCCATGACGAAGCTCAGCATGCCGAGCACGGCCATGGCCGGGCGGGCGGCCGGGAAGACCACGTGCCACACCAACCGAAGCGAGCTCGCCCCGTCGACCCGCGCCGCCTCGATCAGTTCCCTGGGCAGCGCCGAGACGAGGTACTGCCGCATGAAGAAGACCCCGAACGCGGAGACCAGCGAGGGCAGCACCACCGCTTGTAGTTGGTCGGTCCAAGAAAGCCGCGCGATCATCATGTACAGCGGTACGACGCTCAGTTGCGGCGGCACCATCATGGTGGCGACCACCAGCAACATCAGCGCGTTCTTGAACCGGAATCGCAGTTTGGCGAAGGCGAACCCAGCCAGGGTGGCGAAGAGCACCGTGCCTGCTGCGACGGTGGAGGCCACCGCGGTGGTGTTCAGCAGGGCCGTGCCCATGTTTGCGTCGGTCCAGGCGATCGACAGGTTCTTGCCCAGATTGCCGCCGAACCAGAACGGCGGTGGGGTCTGGGCCAGCCGGGTGTTGTTCCGGGACGCGGCGATGGCGGTCCACAGCAGCGGGAAGAGGGACCCGGCCGAGAAGAGGGCCAGTGTCAGGTATGCCGCGAGCCGCCCGGGCCGGCGGAGCCGGGTCACGCCCGTCACGATTGCTCCCGACGCCGCAGCCACCGCATCAGCGCGCCGTTGACCGCACCGACCAGCAGCAGGATCAAGAACATCGTCCAGGCGATCGCCGATGCACGACCGAGGTGGAGGTTCACCCAACCCTGCTCGTACAGGTAGAGCCCCAGGGTCTGGAACTGGTGCTCGGCGCCACCGGTGGCGCCGGCCGCGCCGTTGAACAGCAGCGGCTCACCGAACAGCTGGGTTGCCCCGATGGTGGAGACCACGCAGGTGAAGAGGATGGTGGGCCGTAGCGAGGGCACGGTGACGTGCCGGAACTGCTGCCAGCGCGAGGCTCCGTCCAAGGCGGCCGATTCGTAGAGTTCCTCGGGCACCGCCTGCATGGCGGCCAGGTAGATCAGCGCGTTGTATCCCGTCCAGCGCCAGATGACGATGGTGGAGACCGCCAGCTGGGAGGCGAGGGTGCCGTTCTGCCAGTCCACCGGTTCGATCCCGATGAGGCCCGAAGCCCAGTTGATCATTCCGTAGTCCCGTCCGAAGAGCAGGACGAAGACGAGGGTGGCCGCGGCCACCGAGGTGGCGTACGGGGTGAGGACGGCCACGCGGAAGAAGGCCGAACCGCGTAGCCGGTGGTGGAGCAGCTGCGCCACTCCGAGGGCGATCAGAAGTTGGGGGACGGTGGAGAGGAGCCCGATGGTGAGGGTGTTGCGCAGGGCGTTCCAGAAGAACTCGTCGCCCAACAGCCGGGTGAAGTTGTGCAGACCGACCCAGTGCATGGCGTTCGGGTCCGTCAGCTCGACCTGGTGCAGCGCCGCCCAACCCGTGTACAGCAGGGGGAAGAGCCCGAACGCGGTGAAGAAGAGGAAGAACGGTGCGAGGAAGGCGTACGGGCTCCATTTCAGATCCCACCGGTAGCGCCGGCTGCGCCACACGCCTGCTACGGGGTCCGGCCGCCGTGCCGGACGCCCCTCCGCGACGGGGAGTCCGGCGGTGCCGCCGGGACTCACGTTCTCGGTCAACGGGCTCACTGGTCCAGTGCGTTGTCGATTGCCTTGACGGCCGCTTCCCAACCCTGCTGGGCGCTGCGGCCCTTCTGGTCGACCTGGAGCATCCCCACGTCGGTGAGGTTCTGGGCGATCAGCAGGTCCTTGGGGCCGAGGACCGTCACGGGCACGCCCTCAGCGGCGCGAGCGAAGATCTCGCCTATGGGTGCGCCGCCGAAGTAGGGGTGGGTGGCGCCGGCGACGGCGGGTAGCGGGTAGGCCGCGCTGGCGCTGGGGAAGCTGCCCCGCTTTTCGAACAGGCGGGCTTGCTGGGCGGGAGCGGTCAGCCAGGCAGCCAGTCGGGCGGCCTCCTCGGCATGTTTGCCGGCCTTCGGTACGACGAGGAAGGAGCCGCCCCAGTTGCTGGGAAGGGGGGCCTGCGCGATGTCCCAGGTCCCCTTGCCGGCGGCGCCGGCCTTGTCCTGGATGTAGCCGAGCATCCAGGCGGGGCAGGACAGCGTGGCGAAACTGCCGTTGGAGAAGCCTTGGTCCCAAGTGGGCGTGAATTGTTGGAGTTTGGCGCTCAGGCCGGCGCCGGCGAATTCGGCTGCGAGGTCGAATGCAGCCCGGACGGCCCGGTTGGTCTTGTAGATGACCTTGCCGTCCTCGTCGTAGAAGCGCTTCGCACTGCTACCGGTGATCGCCGACATCACTCCGGAGGCCGAGTCGACGAAGGCCTTGCCCGCCGGAGCCTTGGCTCCGTACTCCTTGCCGACCTCCAGGTACTTGCGCCAGTCACCCGCCCACAGCCGCCCGACGGCCTCGCGGTCAGTGGGCAGTCCAGCCGCGGCGAAGAGGTCCTTGCGGTAGCAGATGCCCTGGGGGCCGATGTCGGTGCCGAGGCCGACTGTGCGTCCGTCGCTCGTGGTGGCCTGAGCCCATTTCCAGGGCAGGAAGGCGGATTGGTCCACACCTGGCACCGCGCTCAGGTCGACCAGCCGGTCGGCCTGGGTCGCGGTGATCTCGGCGATGTTGTTGACCTCCACGGCTTGGAGGTCGGCCAGGCCGCTGCCGGTGCTGAGGTGGGTGAGCAGTTGCGGGTAGTAGTTCTCGTTGCGCTCGATGGATGTCTGTTTGATCGTGACGTCCGGGTGGGCTGCCGTGTATGCGTCGTACAGGCCGGCCTCCTGGAGGCCGAAGGCGCCGAAGACGCCCACCGTGAGTGTGGTCCCACCGTCCTTGCGCGCTGTCGCCGACCCTCCGTCGGCCGCTTCGTCCGCGTCCGTGGCGCAGCCGGCCAGCAGGGCCGCTCCCAGCGCGAGGCCGGCGATGGCCCTGTGTGTTCCGCTCCGCATCTGCTCCTCCAGTGCTCGGTGCCGATCGACCTGAAGAGTCTTATCCCTCAATGGTGTTGACGGTGGCTCACACCTTGTGGGAGCGCTCCCAGTCGCGTCAAGGGTCGTGCGCAACCGGGTGCGGAACGCTGCTTTGGCGACTGTTAGATTTCGCTCCGGGAGGCAGTCATGAATGGTCGTGGACGCAGCGGGGGGCGGCCGACCCTCGAAGAGGTGGCCGCGCGGGCCGGGGTCGGGCGTGGCACCGTGTCACGTGTGATCAATGGATCGCCCAAGGTCAGCGACCGGACCAGAGCCGCCGTCGAGGCAGCGGTGGCCGAGCTCGGCTACGTCCCCAACCGTGCCGCGCGCGCCCTGGCGGCCAACCGTACGGACGCGATCGCGCTGGTGGTGCCCGAGCCGGAGGACCGCTTCTTTAGCGAACCGTACTTCTCCGAGGTGCTGCGCGGCGTCGGCGCGGCCCTGGCCGACACCGACATGCAACTGCTGCTCACCCTCGTCGGCAGCGACCGCGAGCGACAGCGGCTGGCCCAGTACCTGGCGGCCCACCGGGTCGACGGCGTGCTGCTGGTTTCCGTGCACGCCGATGACCCACTGCCGGACCTCCTCGACGAACTGGGCATCCCGGCCGTGGTCAGCGGCCGGCGAACCGCCGCCGAGCCGCTCGCCTCCGTCGATTCCGACAACTTCGGTGGTGCCCGGGCGGCCGTGGACCACCTGCTCTCCCGTGGGCGGGCCGCGATAGCCACCATCACCGGCCGGATGGACGTGTACGCCTCCCAGTGCCGCCTGGACGGTTATCGGCGGGCGCTGACGGACGCGGGCAAGTCCGTGGAGGAGGAACTGATAGCGGAGGGCGACTTCACCGAGGAGGGGGGCCGGCTGGCGATGGCCGAACTCCTGCGCCGCCGGCCGGACCTGGACGCGGTCTTCGCCGCCTCCGATGTGATGGCGTCCGGGGCCAGGCAGGCCCTGCGACTCGCGGACCGCAGGATCCCGCAGGACGTGGCCCTGGTCGGGTTCGACGATTCGGTGGTGGCCCAGCATCTGGACCCGAGGCTGACCTCGGTGCGGCAGCCGATCGAGGAGATGGGGCGCACGATGGCCCTGGTGCTGCTCCAGCTGATCGCGGACGGCGCCCGGTCCGGCGCCGCCGACCGGCCGGGGATCGTGGTCCCCACCGAGCTGGTGGTCCGCGACTCCTCCTGAGCGATGCGCCGAAACGCGAAGGACCCCTCCGCTGAGCGGAGGGGTCCTTCGGTATTCAGGGTGAGTGACGGGACTTGAACCCGCGGCCACCTGGACCACAACCAGGTGCTCTACCAACTGAGCTACACCCACCATGCCCGGTTGGATGTCACCGACCGGCCGAGGAAAAGCGTACAGGGTCCGAAGGGGTGCTCGCGCCCCCGTTTCACCTGCCGTGCGCTCCGCGCCCCTGAGGTCGGCCCCACCCGAGCCGTTCCGGACCCCGGCCGGGACGAGGGCGCCGCAGTCGAAGGGACGTACCGACCGCCTGGGCCGGCGCGGAGCCTCCTCGCGGCGCCCGAGACTTCGGGCCGGGGTGCCTCCTGCACGCGGGAGGCACCCCGATCGGTGACCCAGGACGCCGAGAGTCCCGGCGGGGCCCTGTGGTCGGAGCCGTGAGGCTCAGGCGGACGGCAGCACGTGCTTCGCGGCGATCGCCTTGGCGGTGTCGGAGTCGGGTCCCGGCTGCGGGACGAAGACCGCCTCCCGGTAGTAGCGCAGCTCCGCGATGGATTCGCGGATGTCCGCCAGCGCCCGGTGGTTCCCGTTCTTCTCCGGGCTGTTGAAGTACGCCCTCGGGTACCACCGGCGGGCGAGCTCCTTGACCGAGGACACATCGACGATCCGGTAGTGCAGGTGGCCTTCCAGGGCGGGCATGTCCCGCAACAGGAAGCCGCGGTCGGTGCCGACCGAGTTTCCGCACAGGGGCGCCTTGCCCGGCTCCTTCACGTGTTCGCGAATGTAGGAGAGGACTTGGGCCTCGGCGTCCGCCAAGGTGGTGCCGGCAGGCAACTCCGCCAACAGCCCCGAGGCGGTGTGCATCTGCCGCACCACCTCCGGCATGGTTTCCAGCGCGCTGTCCGGTGGGCGGATCACGATGTCCACGCCCTCGCCCAACACGTTCAGCTCCGAGTCGGTGACCAGTGCGGCCACCTCGATAAGTGCGTCGTCCGTCAACGAGAGCCCGGTCATCTCGCAGTCGATCCACACCATGCGATCGTTCATGTGTCTCAGCTTATGGGAGGGCCCGGCGGATCCAACCGATCCGCCGGGCACCGAGCCTTCTTCACATCCGGTTCGTCAGGGCCTCAGGCCCGCTCGCGCTGTCCGGGCAGCACCCTGCCGTACAGCTCCGAGATCGGCTTGCCGATCTCCAGCGGGCCGGGCTGGCCCACGGAGGGACCGCTGGCGGCCAACGCAGCCGCGGCCCGATGGGGCTGTGGGATGCGCTGGTGCGGCAGTGGAGCCTCACCGTTCGACGAAGCCTCGCCCTGTGGCCGCCGTGCCCGGTACGCCGACCGATAGGCGGCCGGGGAGGACCCCAGCTGCCGGCGGAAGTGCCCGCGCAGGGCGACCGGTGAACGGAACCCGCAGCGACCGGCGACCTCGTCGACCGAGTAGTCGGAGGTCTCCAGCAGCCGTTGGGCCTGGAGGACCCGCTGGGTGATCAGCCACTGGAGTGGTGCGCTGCCGGTCAACGAGCGGAAGCGCCGGTCGAAGGTCCGCCGACTCATGTACGCCCGGGCAGCCAGTGTCTCCACGTCGAACTGTTCGTGGAGGTGCTCCAGCGCCCATGCGACGACCTCGGCCAGCGGGTCGGCACCGATCTCCTCGGGGAGGGACCGGTCCAGGTAGCGCTCCTGCCCGCCGGTGCGGCGCGGTGGCACGACCAGGCGTCTGGCCAGGGCCCCGGCGGCTTCGCTGCCGTGGTCCGTTCGCACGATGTGCAGACACAGGTCGATTCCGGCCGCCGTGCCCGCGGACGTCAGCACATCGCCGTCGTCCACGAACAACTCCCGTGGGTCCACATGGACCGACGGGTACCGCTTGGCCAACGTCGGCGCGTACATCCAGTGGGTGGTGGCTGGGCGCCCGTCCAACAGGCCGGCTGCCGCCAGCACGAAGGCACCCGTGCACAACCCGACGATGCGCGCTCCCTCCTCATGGGCCCGGCGTAGGGCCTCAAGTGCCTCCAGTGGAGGCGGGGAGGTGATCGATCTCCAGGCCGGCACGACGACCGTGCCTGCCCGCGAGATCGCCTCCAGCCCGTACGGTGCGCTGAGTTCGAGTCCGCCGGTGGTCCGCAGTGGCCCGTCCTCACCCGCGCACACCAACAGGCGATAGCGCGGCACTCCCGCGTCCTGCCGGTCAATGCCGAACACGGAGAGTGGGATGGAACTTTCAAAAATCGGTCCGCCGCTGAACAGCATGACCGCGACGATCTCCTTGCGGCGCCTGCCGGAGAGCTTCCGCGCGGCCTCCGCTACGGCGATGGAGTCCTGGCTCATGGCGCTAAGCCCCCCTCAGGTGTCGCGACTCCTTGGTCTGGTCGCTCCTGCACTTTTCCCCTCGGCCTTGCACGTGTCCCCCGCCGTAGATACATGATCGAATCTACTGCTTCTCGTGATACCGGCGTGACAAGTTCAGCACGCAGAGCTATGTCGACTTGGCAACTTGGCGTAAAGCATTCGATCAGGAAGCGTTCCACTCCGGTGCCGTCGGAAGGAAGTGCGCCGGACAAGGGTGGCCAGTACGCGTAGGGTCCCCGACTCCCTCCTGCGGTTTCGTCGCTGGTGGTAGCGGGACGGAGGGGACATTCCGGCAAGCCCAATGAGGGGTGGTGAAGTTGGCTTGAAATAGGCGGGTGCTGGCGTGCGAACCGGTCAGTCCTGCGTGCGGGGCCCGTGTCGGCGATGGCCGCCCGCTTGCTCGGCGATGACCCGGGCTGCTGTCCGCTCCGAGTGCCGCAGCAGCACGCGGCACACCGCGGTGACCACGACCAGGCCCAAGGTGGCCACTGCGGCGCCGCCGAAGGAGGTCCCGTAGACCACCAGCACGACCGGGACCAGAACGCAGGAGAAGGCGGCCCACCGGACGACGTCACCCGCGGGGTCCCCGTGGGTGGACGCGGACGAGTGAACGCCCGGTTGCGTCGGTGACGGCTGGACGGACTGGATCGGGCGACCGGACACGAGGGGGCTCCCTGGGGCTGGTGCGGCGGATCGGGCGGTGCGGGGGCTGCTCTCGCAGGCCCCGCACAGGTAGCGGGCCGAGCGTGTGTCCAACGCGCGACCCGGGCCGATCGTCACTGGCTGTGTCGGTCGCAGGTGTCCGTTTGGGGGACGGACCATTGCCAACCGGCCTCGGCTCCGGCATGCTCCGGGGGACGCTCTCCCAAGGGCGGTATGCGCTGCGCCGGGTAGGAATGGCGCCGTACCCTTGGGGGTAAGGGCTAGGGAAGATGATTCCCGGACACAGCTCCGTCACGCTCCGTTCCCTCCCTTAGGACCTCCTCGCCGAGACATCCATGGCCGGTCACGAAATCCCCGAACCCGCGGACCGCAAGCAGGTCGCCGATTCCGCGTCAGACCTCCGTGCGGCGGAGGAAGCCCGTCACCCTTGCGATCCAGCCTTCCGGCACGGTGTCGTGGTGGGCTTCGACGGCTCCAACTCCAGTGAGCGCGCCCTCGCGTACGCCATCGGCATGGCCCGTCGCTCCGGCTCCGCGCTGATCATCGTGCATGTGGCCAACCGGCTTCCCACGACCGTCTGGGCGGGCTGCGAGCCGCCCGTCTTCGTGGACGTGCCGGACCATCGCACCGAGGTACTCGGTCTGGAGCTCGCATGTGCGGACTACCTGACCGAAGTCCCCTGGATCCTGGTGGAGCGCGGGGGCGACATCTGTCACGAACTGGAGGACGTGGGGCGCGAGTACAGCGCCGACGCGATCGTCGTCGGCTCCACCCACGGCATCGTCGGACGCATCTTCGGCTCGGTTGCCGGGCGGCTGGCGAAGAGGGCGCAACGCCCGGTCGTTGTCATCCCGTAATCAGAGGTTCTCCCAGGTGAGACCGGGCGGCAGGGTTGAACCGGCAAAGGTCACAACATGCGAACCTACTGACGCGTAGGGGTGAATTGTGTGCTTGTGAAGGGTACATAAATCTCGCTGGTTCGCAGCACCCAAAACTTCAGATCGAAGGGAGCCCGCCGTGGACAGCGAAGTCTCCGCGGGAAGCACCGCCACGACCTCCACCCTGGGTCATCTGGCCCTCGGACTCACCCTGCTCGCCCTGGGAATCGGCCAGACGGGCGTCGTCGACGGCGTGGCCTCCGCCGACGCCGTCACGCTCGCCATGTACGTCGGCGGCGTCGCCCTGTTCGTCCTCGGGGTCCTCGAATTCCGAGACGGGAACGGCTTCAACGGCACCGCGTTCGCGGGGCTCGGGGCGTTCTGGTTCACCTGGTCCTCGGGAGCCGGCGCCAAGACCTCCGCCGAAGCGGCCGGGCTGTTCCTCGTCCTGTTCGCCCTGCTGGCGCTCACGCTCGCGCTGGGGGCCCCGTCCGGCCTCTTCGGGCAGGGCATGTACGCGCTGTTGTCACTGTCCCTGCTCCTCATGGGCATCGGCGCCTTCGCCGAGAGCAACGCTCTGGGCAAGGTCGCCGGTTGGGTGACGGCGGTCACCGGTCTGCTCGCCTGGTACGGCGCCACCGCGGCGCTCGCGCACTGGCCGACGGCGCTCGGGCGCGCCTCGCGTGGCGCGGTGGCTGCGAGCTGAGGCCGAGAGGAACGCGAACGGCCCCCGCGCAGGCGGGGGCCGTTCCTGTGCTCGGTTGCGGGGCGCTCGGGCGCCCCGGGCAGACTCACTCCACGGTGACCGACTTCGCCAGGTTCCGCGGCTTGTCGATGTCCCGGCCCAGGGCCAGTGCGGTGTGGTAGGCGAGCAGTTGGAGCGGGATGCCCATCAGGATCGGGTCCAGCTCGTCCTCGTTCTTCGGCACCACGATCGTGTGGTCGGCCTTCTCCTGTTCTTGGTGGGCGACGGCCAGGATCCGGCCACTGCGGGCCTTGATCTCCTCCAGCGCAGCCCGGTTCTTCTCCAACAGGCCGTCGTCCGGAACGATCGCCACGGTGGGCATGGCCGGCTCGATGAGGGCCAGCGGTCCGTGCTTGAGCTCGGAAGCGGGGTACGCCTCGGCGTGGATGTAGGAGATCTCCTTGAGCTTCAAGGAAGCCTCCAGCGCCACCGGGTAGCCGCGCACCCTGCCGATGAACATCATCGACTTGGCGTCGGCGTACTCCGCGGCCAGCTTCTTGATGTCCTCCTCGCCCTCCAGGATTTCCTGGATCTGGGCGGGAAGCCGGCGCAGGCCCTCGATGATCCGCTTGCCTTCGGCGACCGACAGGTCACGGATGCGGCCGAGGTGCAGGGCCAACAGGGCGAAGGCGACGACGGTGTTGGTGAAGCACTTGGTGGACACCACGCAGACTTCGGGACCGGCGTGCACGTACACGCCGCCGTCCGCCTCGCGGGCGATAGCGGAGCCGACCACGTTGACGACGCCCAGGACGCGGGCGCCCTTGCGCTTGAGCTCCTGCACCGCAGCGAGGACGTCGTAGGTCTCGCCGGACTGGGAGACCGCGATGTAGAGCGTGTCGGGGTCCACCACGGGGTTGCGGTAGCGGAACTCGGAGGCGGGCTCGGCGTCCGCGGGGATGCGTGCCATGCCCTCGATCAGCGAGGCGCCGATCATGCCCGCGTGATAGGAGGTGCCGCAGCCCAGGATCTTCACCCGGCGGATGCCGCGGGCCTCGCGGGCGTCCAGGTTCAGACCGCCCAGGTGCACGGTGGAGAAGCGTTCGTCGATACGGCCGCGCAGGACCCGGTCCACGGCGTCCGGCTGCTCCGAGATCTCCTTGTGCATGTACGTGTCATGGCCGCCCATGTCGTAGGAGGCTGCCTCCCACTCGACGGTCTCGGGGGTTGCCGTGGTGCGGGTGCCCGAGGTGGTGTACGTGCGGAAGTCGTCCGACTTCAAGGTGGCCATCTCGCCGTCGTCCAAGGTGACGACCTGACGGGTGTGCGAAACCAGCGCGGCGACGTCGGAGGCTACGAACATCTCCTTGTCGCCGATGCCGAGGACGACCGGGGAGCCGTTGCGGGCCACCACGATGCGGTCTGCGAAGTCCGCGTGCATCACGGCGATGCCGTAGGTCCCCTCGACGGCCTTGAGGGCCTCGCGGACCTTCTCCTCCAGCGTCTCGGCGCCGGCGCGGGCGATGAGGTGGGTCAGTACCTCGGTGTCGGTCTCGGAGGCGAAGACAACGCCTTCGGCCTCCAGCTTCACGCGCAGGTCGGAGGCGTTGTCGACGATGCCGTTGTGGACGACGGCGACCTTGTTCTCGGGGTCGAGGTGCGGGTGGGCGTTGTGGTCGCTGGGGGCGCCGTGGGTGGCCCATCGGGTGTGTGCGATGCCGGTGGTACCGGCGAACCGCTTGGGCACGCGGGCTTCGAGGTCCCGCACCCGGCCCTTGGCCTTGACCATCTTCAACGCGTTGGACTTCGGGCTGTTGACGACGATGCCGGCGGAGTCGTAGCCGCGGTACTCCAGCCGCTGCAAGCCCTCCAACAGCAGGGGAGCGACATCTCGCTTACCGATGTATCCAACGATTCCGCACATAGGGTTCCGCCCCTCAAGAAAACGACGAACAAGCAGGCAAGTGGGCCCGAGCAGTGACGACGGACAGTGGCGACCGGGGGTCGCCGTGGCGGTGGTCAGCCGTAGACGATCCGCCGCAGTTGGCGCAGGGAGAGTTCCCGTGGTGCCACCGCGCGGTGAGGTAGTTCGGCCGCGATCCGGTCGAAGATCTCTGCGTTCACCAGTCCGCCGGACTGCAGTTCCCGGTGGCGGCGCCGGACGAACTCCTCGGTCGTCTCGTCGAAGTACGCCAGCACGTCGAGCACCACCCGGACGGCTTCGCCGCGCTGGAGCGCGGTGCTGCGCACCAGGTGGTCGACGAGATCGTCGTGGGACGACGGGCGATGATCGAGCACTCGCCGATATTGCGGCCTATCGGTGAGTCAAAGCAAGAATCCTGCCCGAATTCGGGCAGAACTCACGCTGCGGGCACAAAGCGAAAGGCGGAAAAGGGACATAAGGGGCGGCGGGTCTTCCTCGGCTTCCGAGGAAGACCCACCGTCTGCTGCTCAGCGCCGGGCGAAGGGGGCCAGCGGGTTGTTCAGGGTGCCGACCAGTTGCAGCGCGGCCGAGGGGTCGGTGAGGTCCACCATCTGCTGGTTGTCGCGCAGCTGGAGGCGGTTGAGACAGGACAGCTGGAACTCTGCAGCGAACAGGTCGTACCGTTCGAAGCGCTCCGCGAGCTGTGGCACCGACTCCTGGTAGGCCTGCACGCACTCGGCGACCGCCTGCCAGAAGACCTCCTCCTCACAGATGCCCTCGGTGGCCAGGATCGAGCCCAGGAAGCGGAAGAAGCAGTCGAAGACGTCCGTGAAGATGGAGAGCAGCCTCATCTCCTCGGGCACGTCCGCCCGGATCCGCTCGACCGCCGGCGGCAGCACGGCGCCGGGATCCATCACGACGATCTCCTCGGCTATGTCCTTGAAGATCACCCGCTGCACCACGCCGCCCTCGATGACGAGGATCACGTTCTCGCCGTGCGGCATGTACGCCAAGTCGTACTGGTAAAGGCTGTGCAGCAGCGGCACCAGGTAGGCCGTGAGGTACGAGCGCAACCACTCGGCGGGCGTGCGTCCCGACTCGGCGATCAGGGCCCCCACCAGGGAGCGGCCCTCGCTGTCCACATGCAGCAGCGAAGCCATGGTGGCCAGCCGTTCCTCGCCGTCGATCGCGTTCACCGGGCTCTCCCGCCACAGCGCGGCGAGCATCTTGCGGTACGGCGAATAACGGTCGGTGGCGCGCTCGTACTGGCGGTGGTGGTAGCCGATGGCAGCCCGTTCCCGAATGATCGAGAAGTCGACCGACCGCAGTACCTCGTCCGATTCGATCAGCTGGTGCAACCAGTCGTTGATCGCGGGGGTCGCCTCCATGTAGGCGGCCGACAGGCCGCGCATGAAGCCCATGTTCAGCACCGACAGGGCGGTCTTGACGTAGTGCTTGTGAGGCGCGCTGGTGTTGAAGAAGGTCCGGATGGACTGCTGCGCCAGATAGGCGTCCTCGCCCTCGCCCAGCAGCACCAGGCGACGGCTGGCGATCTCGGCGGCGAAGGTCACCGCCGTCTTGTTCCACCACTGCCAGGGGTGGACGGGCAGCAGGTGGTAGTCCGACAACTCCAGACCGAGGCCGGCCAGGTGCGCCGCGAACCGGTCCAGGGTCCGCTGGCCCAGTTCGGCGCGGATGAAGGAGTCGTGGTCCAGTCCGGAGCCGGCGGTGAAGGTGGAGACGTCCCTGCGGGCCGCCACCCAGACCAGGCGGACTTCGCTGGCTGCCTCCGGGGCGTAGGCACGGTACTCGTGGATACCGAAGCCGAGGCGACCGTTGTTGGCCACGAAGCAGGGGTGGCCCTCGGTCATCGAGGTCTCGATGTCCTGGAAGTCGCTCTTGGCCAGGATCGCGGCCGGGGTCTGCTTCTTGGTGTACTTGAAGGCGCTGCCGGCGAGGGTGGAGGATATCTCCTCCAGGTAGACCGGCAGCACCTCCGCGCTCAGGCCGAGCGACTCGCGCAGTTCGATGTGGAGATCGAGAGCGTCCAGGGGAAGCTCGTTCTCGCCGCGATGACGGGTGATCGACTGCTCGTCGATCGCCCAGTGGTCCAGGGCGTGCCGGGTGGCGGTGAAGCGGTACTCCACGGTGTCGTCGTCACTACGCACTGCGTAGCGGTTGCCGCCCAGCGCGGTGGGAGACAGCAGCCGCTCGTGGGAGAACTCGGCGAGCGCCTTGCGGGCCAGTTGCCGGTTGGCGCGGGCCCACAGCTCCGGGTCGAGATGGGTGATGGCGTCAGAGAGGTTCATGCGGAAGCTCCGGTGGTGCGCAGCCCAGTGGCCGCTTCGAACTGCTCGCGGGTGCAGAAGCTGAGGAGAGCGGTTTTCTCCGGCTTCTCGATCTCCCGCTCGGGCACGAAGCCGACGGCCTCGTTGAGTGCGTGCACCGCCCTGTTGTGGACGTCGGGCTCCACCACGACCCGGCGGGTCCGGCCGTCGGCGAACAGCGCCGCCATCACAGTGGTCAGCACCGCCCGGGTGAAACCGTGCACGGGGGTGTCGCTGGGCGCGACGAGGAAGTGCATGCCGACGTCACCGGGCTGTGCGTCGTACAGGCCGACGAGCTCGATTTGGCCCGGGTCGTAGAGCTCCATCAGGAAGGTCGGCCGGCCCTCGTGCAGGCCGATGCGGGCCCCGTGGTGCGGGTGCGTGGTGATCATTGCGTACTCGCGCTCCACGTCCGCCAAGGTGGCGGACTGCATCATCCAGAACCCCGCCTTCGGATGGGTCACCCAGCCGTGCAGGAGTTCCGCATCGGCGACGGGGTCGAGTGGGCGCAGCGCGAAGGTACCGAGGGTGGCGTCGGTGCGGGAGTAGAGCACGTCGGCGGCGGCGTGCTCGTGGTGGTGGAGCGGGCTGGTCATACCAGGTGGCCTTCCGGGGCTGCGAACTGCTGGAACGCGATGGACTTCTCGACCTTGTAGTAGGCGCGGCCGAGCAGCTCACTGATGATGTAGGCGTTGCGGTAGGCAGCCATGCCCAGGTCGGGCGAGGTGATCGAGTGGTTGTGCACCGTGCCGTTCTGGAGGAACACGCCACGGCCGGTGATGTCGATGGCGTAGTTGCGGGCCGCGTCGAAGCGGCCGTGGCCGTCCAACCGCAGCCGGTCGTGGATCGGCTCCAAGAACGCGGGGGCGGTGTACTTGTACCCGGTGGCCAGGATCAGGCCCTCGGTGGACAGCGAGAAGTCGCGTTCTTGTTCCTCCTGGCGCAGCCCCAGGGTGTAGGTGCCCTCGGTGGAGTCGTAGGCGGCCGAGTTCAGCGAGGTGTTGGTGAGCAGCGTGGTGGGGACGCCGGCACCGCGGCTCTCCACGTTCTTCTGGTAGAGCAGGTCGAAGATGGCGTCGATCAGATCGCCGTCAATGCCCTTGAAGAGGTTCTTGTGCTGGTCCTCCAGACGGTAGCGGGTGTCCTCGGGGAGGGCGTGGAAGTAGTCCACGTACTCGGGGGAGGTCATCTCCAGGGTCAGCTTGGTGTACTCCAGGGGGAAGAACCGGGGGGAGCGGGTGACCCAGTTCAGCCGGTAGCCGTGGACGTCGATCTCGCTGAGCAGGTCGTAGTAGATCTCCGCGGCGCTCTGCCCGGAGCCGACCAGCGTGATCGAGCGTTTGCGCTGGAGCTCCGCCTTGTGGTCGAGGTAGCGGGAGTTGTGGAGGAAGTCACCACCGAGGTTCGCGCAGGAGTCGGGTACGTGCGGTGGGGTGCCGGTGCCGAGCACCAGGTGGCGGGCGCGGTGCGTCTCGCCCCGATCGGTGGCCACTTCGTACACCTCGGCCCGAGCGTCGTAGCGGACCTCGGTGACTGTGGTCGAGTACCGCACGTTGGTGAGGCGGTCGGCGGCCCAGCGGCAGTAGTCGTTGTACTCGGTGCGCAGCGGGTAGAAGTTCTCCCGGATGTAGAAGGAGTACAGCCGGTCCCGGTCCTTGAGGTAGTTCAGGAAGGAGAACGGGGAGGTCGGGTCGGCGAGGGTGACCAGGTCCGACATGAAGGGCGTCTGGAGGTGCGCGCCGTCCAGGAACATGCCGGCGTGCCACTCGAAGCGCGGCTTCGACTCGATGAACAGGCCGTCGAGTTCATCGATCGGCGCGGTCAGGCAGGCCAGTCCCAGGTTGAACGGCCCCAGGCCGATGGCGATGAAGTCGCGCACGTCACGGGACTCAACTGGCGTGGACAAGGGCTTCTCCCAGGTACTGCTCGGCATGTGTGGCGAGGAGGTCGAGCACGGCGACGAGGTCGGCCGTGGTGGTCTGCGGGTTGAGGAGCGTGAACTTCAGGTACTGGTCGCCGTCCACCTTGGTCCCGGCCACCACGGCCTCTCCGGAGGCGAACAGCGCTTTGCGGGCATGCAGGTTGGCCTCGTCGACCAGCTCGGGGCGCATGGTGGCGGTCGGGTGGTAGCGGAAGACGAGGGTGGACAGCTGAGGCCGTACGACGACCTCGAAGCGCGGATCGGCATCGATGATCTGCCAGCCGGCCGACGCCAGGTCGATCACCTCGTCGAAGAGCTGGCCGACGCCGTCAGCACCCATGATGCGCAGTGTCATCCACAGTTTGAGCGCATCGAAGCGGCGGGTGGTCTGGAGGGACTTGTCAACCTGGTTGGGGATGCGCTCCTCGGCCATGCGGCGCGGGTTGAGGTAGTCCGCGTGGTATGTGGCGTGCTGGAGGGTCTCGCGGTTGCGGACCAGGACGGCGCTGGAACTGACGGGCTGGAAGAAGGACTTGTGGTAGTCCACGGTGACCGAGTCGGCGCGTTCGATGCCGTCGAGGAGGTGCCGGCGGGTGGGTGAGACCAGCAGGCCGCAGCCGTAGGCGGCGTCCACGTGCATCCAGGCGCCGTAGTGGCCGCACAGCAGGGCGATCTCGGGGAGCGGGTCGATGGAGCCGAAGTCGGTGGTGCCGGCGGTGGCGACGACGGCCATCGGGTAAAGGCCCGCCCGTTCGCATTCGGCCAGTTCGCGGGCGAGTGCGGCGCTCTGCATCCGGCGGTTGGAATCGGTGGGTACGCAGATCACGGCCTCGTAGCCGAGTCCCAGCATCGCCGCGGACTTCTTCACGCTGAAGTGGCTGGCCTCGGAGGTGAGGATGCGCAGCTTCGGCAGGACTTCGGACTTCGGCAGTTCCTGCTCACTGTTCTTCATCACGACGCGGCATGCCTCGTCGCGGGCGAGCAGTAGAGCGTGCAGGTTGGACTGGCTGCCGCCGGAGGTGAAGATGCCGTCGGCGGCCAGACCGAGCCCGATCCGCTGGGTGGTCCAGTCGATCAGGCGCCGCTCGATGAGCGTGCCGCCGATGGACTGGTCCCAGGTGTCCAGCGAGGAGTTGACAGCGGCCATGACCGCCTCGCCTAGCACTGCGGGGATGACCACGGGGCAGTTGAGGTGGCCGAGGTAGCGCGGGTGGTGGAAGTACACCGCGTCCCGCAGGTAGACCTCTTCCAGTTCGTCCAGGGCGGCGAGCGGATCGGCCAGTGGGCGGTCCAGGTCGATTCCGGCGATGACCGGGGCGAGTTCGTCGACGGAGATCCCGGTGTGTGGCTTCTCGGTGGCGGCCAGTTTGGCGGCCACGCGCTCGACTCCCTCGGTGAGGTAGCTCCGATAGAGCTCCGCGGTCGTCTCGTTGAGCAGATGCGCACGCATCAACTGTCCTCCGGGCGGGGAAAGGGGGGGGGCGAGAAGCGATGTACTTAGGTTAGCCTAACCTAAGTACATCCCAAAGTCGGCGTCCTGAAGTGCGCCCGCCGAAGGGCGCCTCGGGCACCCCGACGGGCCGGTGCGAAAAGAAAGGCCCCGGTGTGCACCGGGGCCCGTGGCCCGAACGGCCGTGGTCAGAGGGCGGAATCGGGATCCTCGCTGGGGGCCCGACCCGCACGCGCTTGCGCCAAGAGCTCCTCCTCGCTGACGCCCAGGCGCCAGTAGCCGGTGAACCGCACTCGGCGGCGGTCGATTCCGTGCCCCCGCACCAGCTCGCGGCGCACGGTGCGCACGGCACCCGCTTCCCCGGCCACCCAGGCGTACGGGGCCTTCGCTGGCGGCAGGTCCAACTCCCGCAGTGCGGAACGGGCCTGCTCGACCCGGGCCGGATTGACGTCGGAGCACACCAGCCAGTGGATCTCGGCCAGCGCCGCGGTGCGCAGCGGCAGGCGGTCCTCCGCGTGGGGCACCTGGAAGACGGCTTGCACCTGCGTCCCGGGTGGCAGTTGTTCAAGGATCGCGGTGGCCGCCGGAAGTGCACTCTCGTCCGCGTACAGCACCAACAGGTCGCTGTCCGCAGGGGGTTGGAAGCGCACTGAGCGGTTCTTCGCCGTTGTCGGACCGATCGCCGTGATCCGTTGGCCGGGGGTGGCGCGGGCCGCCCATCCCGAGGCCGGGGAAGAGCCGTGGAGCACGAAGTCGATATCGACCTCGACGCCCCCTGCGGGGGTGCGGCGTTGCGCACGTACCGTGTACGAGCGCATGGCCGGTCGCTCCTCCTGAGGCATCGCGCGCCAAGCGGCGAACCAGGTGCCCTCCCCTGTGGTGGGCAACTGGGTGTGCGCGCGGTGGGGAGGCGGCAGGAAGAGCGACAGGCTCTGGTCGAGCCCGCCGGAGCGGAACTCCCCGAGGGATTCGCCGCCGAAGGTGATCCGCAGGAACGAGTGGCCCATCCGGCGGGTGCGCAGTACCTCGAAGGTGAAGAACTGGAACTCCACCGTGGCCGGTGCGGGAGCAGTGACGGTCATCGGGCGAATCCCTTCGGGGGTCAGTGAACCGCGAGAGCGGCGGGGTCAGCTGACCTTCTTCGCCTTCTCCACGGCCGCCGCCAGGTCTTCGAGGATCGGCGCGCACTTGTCGTAGGAGAAGATCGGCTCGGTGACCCGCGGGACGACCTGTCCGGCCTTGACGGCGGGCAGGTTCGCCCAGGTCGCGACGTTGGCCAGTTCAGCCGGCTGGGCGGTGCCGGTGCGGTTGTCCAGCATGATGATGTCGGCCTTGTACTTGCCCGCGTTCTCCCAGGACAGCTCCTCGAAGAAGCCCTGCGCGTTGACCTTGGGTTCGACGAAGGTCAGGCCGAGCTCCTGGAAGTAGCGGGTGTCCGCGGAGGGCTTGGGGGCGGAGACGTAGAAGAGGTCCTTGGAGCCGGAGCCGATCAGGACCTTCAGGCCCGGCTTGGCCTTGGCTGCCTGGCGCAGGCGCTCGGCTGCCTTCTCGAAACGGGCCTTGGCGGAGACCACGTTCGGGGCCTTGAGGTCCGCGCCCAGGGACGCGGCGAGGTCGGCGTGGCGCTGGATGGCGGTGGGGATGGTGGTCTCGGCGGCCCACAGGGCGACGCTCGGGCCGCCGGCCTTGAGGATCTTGTCCTTGGACTCGTCCGGGACGTACCAGAGCTGGTCCTTGACCCACATGTTGGTGACCAGGAGGTCCGGCTGGAGGGCGGCGTACTTCTCCACGTTGAACTCGCCCCACACGTTGCCGATGATCTCCACCTTGGAGATGTCCATCGAGCCGGCCTGGACGTCCGGCTTGCCGTCGGCGAGCTTCGTGGGTCCGAAGACGCCCTTGACCGGGACGCCGAAGTCGTGGAGCGCCGCGGCGGTGCCGGTGAAGGCCACGATGTTCTTCGGGGTCTGCGGCAGCGTGACCTCGGTGCCGCGGTCGTCCTTGAAGGACCACGGGCCCTTCTTCGCCTCAGCGTCCGCGCCCTGGGTGGCGACCGAGTCCGATGAGCCCTTCTTCGTGTCGCCGCCGCCGCATGCGGTGAGCACGGCGCTGAGGCCGAGTGCGCAGCTGGCGGCGAGCAGGCCGCGACGGTTGAGGATGGATGCTCCGGACTTGGGCATGGGGATGTCTGCTTTCGTGCGCGGTGGTGTGGCCACGGGGCCGATCGCTAGAAAGGTTAGCCTAACCTCATTCGCTCAGGTAAGGGGGTCCTAAGTAGTTGTGTCCCCAAGCCCGTGGACCCCGCATGGTGAGCCCCAACGTGACGTACGCAAAGGGATATCGGGGGAGTCCGGGTGCCAGGACCCGAGCCACACCGGAACGCGAGCCCCGCATCGGTGCTCCACAGCCTCCCGAACGAACGGCGGCGCGTTCAGTCCCCGAGGGTCCCTGAAGGGCGTGGGCCTGGGCGGGATGCTCCACGGTGCGCCGGGCGGAAACAGCGAAGACGCCTCGAACTCCGGCGCCGACATCACCGACAACGGTTCCAGCGACGTGGGCGAGGTAGGGCCGGCCGGAACGGAGGCGACGGGGTGATGCATCGCCCCAGCGAGGTGGGCGTCGAAGGCAACCGTGGCCCGAGCGGGCCGGGACCCCGCCACGGGCGCTGACCGGCGATCCGGGAGGGGGAGGGCCGACCCGAAGACCGCACGGCCAGGTCGTCCCCCGCTCCGGCCGGGTACGGCCCTGGCGGTCGTTCAGGGCCCTACCCCAGGGGCCGACAGGGCCAGTCAGCCATCGGTCCCGCTGCTTCGAGAGGCGCGTCGAAGCAGCGGGACCGTCAAACAGCACCGAATGTCGCGCCGGTCAGCCGGACAGGCCCAACTCGCGGGCGATCAGCATGCGCTGGACCTCGCTGGTGCCCTCGCCGATCTCCAGGATCTTCGAGTCGCGCCACATCCGGGCCACCGGGTACTCGTTCATAAAGCCGTACCCGCCGTGGATCTGGGTGGCCTCGCGGGCGTTGTCCACCGCCACCGTGGAGGAGTGCAGCTTCGCCAGCGCCGCCTCCTTCTTGAACGGCTCGCCCGCCACCAGCCGACAGGCCGCGTCCCGCCAGGCCAAGCGCGCCGTGTAGGCGTTCAACTCCATGTCGGCGAGCTTGAACTGGATGGCCTGGTTGTCACCGATCGGACGGCCGAAGGCGTGCCGCTCCTTGGCGTAGCGCACCGACTCGTCCACGCAGCCCTGGGCGAGGCCCGTCGCGAGGGCTGCGATGGCGATCCGGCCCTCGTCCAGGATCCGCAGGAACTGCGCGTAGCCCCGCCCCTCCTCACCGACCAGGTTGGCCAGCGGTACCCGGACGTCGGAGAAGGAGAGCTCCCGGGTGTCCGAAGCGTTCCACCCCACCTTGGAGTAGGGGGCGGCAACTGTGAAACCGGGCGTCCCGGACGGCACCAGGATGGAGGAGATCAGCGGTTTGCCCTCGGGCGTGCGGCCCGTGACGGCGGTGACCGTGACCAGCCCCGTGATGTCCGTGCCCGAGTTGGTGATGAAGGACTTGGAGCCGTTGATCACCCACTCGTCCCCGTCCCGGACCGCCGTCGTGCGGGTCCCGCCCGCATCGCTGCCGCAGTCCGGCTCGGTCAGGCCGAAGGCGCCCAGCATCTCGCCCGAGCACAGCTTCGGCAGCCAGGTCCGCTTCTGCTCCTCTGTGCCGAAGCGGTACAGGGGCATCGCGCCGAGCGAGACGCCCGCCTCCAAGGTGATGGCCACGGAGGAGTCCACCCGTGCCAGTTCCTCCAGGACCAGGCCGAGGGCCAGGTAGTCGCCGCCCATGCCGCCGTACTCCTCGGGGAAGGGCAGTCCGAACAGGCCCATGCGGCCCATCTCGCGGACGATCTCGTAGGGGAACTCGTGGCGCTCGTAGAAGTCGCCGATCTTCGGGGCGATCACATCGTGCGCGAACTCCTCGACGGTGCGGCGGAGTTCCTCGTGCTCGGGGGAGAGCCGGTGGTCGAGGGTCATGGGGTCATTCCTTGTGGGAGAGGGCACGGACGGTGCGGGAGGGGCTGGGGCGGCCCAGCTGTTCGGCCATCCACGCACTGGTGGCGGTGAGCTGGCCGAGGTCGACCCCGGTCTCGATGCCGAGGCCGTCGAGCATCCACAGCAGGTCCTCGGTGGCGAGGTTGCCGGTGGCGCTCTTGGCGTACGGGCAGCCGCCGAGGCCGCCCGCGGAGGCGTCCACGGTGGTGACACCGTGTTGGAGCGCCGCAAGGGTGTTGGCGAGTGCCTGGCCGTAGGTGTCGTGGAAGTGGACGCCCAGGGCCTCGGTCGGTACGCCCGCCTCGTTCAGGGCGGACAGCAGCGCGACGACGTGTCCGGGGGTGGCCACCCCGATGGTGTCTCCGAGGCTCAGCTCGTCACAGCCCAACTCGTACAGGGCCTTGGCGACGCGGACCACCTGCCCAACTGGTACCGCGCCTTCCCAGGGGTCCCCGAAGCACATCGACAGGTAGCCCCGCACGTGCCCGCCCTCGTCCTTGGCGCGGGCGACGACCGGCGCGAACATGGCCAGCGAGGAGTCGACCGTCCGGTTGAGGTTGCGGGACGCGAAGGTCTCCGTCGCGCTGCCGAACACCGCGATCCGGCGTGCTCCGAGCGCCAGGGCACGGTCCAAACCGCGCTCGTTCGGCACCAGCACCGGCAGGCTCACCCGATCGGCCAGGTCATCGAGCAGGGGCAGTAGTTGTTCGGCGTCGGCGAGCTGCGGTACCCACTTGGGGTGCACGAAGCTGGTCGCCTCGATGGTGCCCAGTCCGGCGTCGGCGAGCCGGTGGACGAACTCCGCCTTGACCTCCACCGGGACGGTCGCCTTCTCGTTCTGCAATCCGTCACGGGCACCCACCTCGTAGATGCGTACCCGCGCGGGGAGGCCGTCGGTGCCAACCTCCATCGGCAATCCGTTCACGAGAGCACCTCCTCGGCCACGGAGGTGTCCGCGTGCGGGGCGACCACGGCCAACACCTGGTCCATGGCCACCGTGGCACCGGCGATCACATCGAGCTCGGTGACGGTGCCGGCGTGCGGGGCGGAGATGACGTGTTCCATCTTCATGGCCTCCACCACCAGCAGGCTCTGCCCCGCCGTCACCTCCTCGCCCACGGCTACCTTCACCACCGTGACGGTGCCCGGCATCGGTGCGGCCAGGGTGTCGGCGCCGCCACGACGGGCCCCGCCCAAGCCGGCCGCGACCGGATCGTGGGTCTGCACGTGCCAGGAGTCGCCCTCGCGGCCCAGCCAGACCCCGCCGGGGCCGTCCACATGACTGAACGTGTGTGTCACCCCGTCCAGTTCGACCGTGGCCCGACCCGTCTCGGCCTGCACCAGCCGGACCGGAACGGCAGGCTCCGCGCCGATGGCCAGTTCCAGGCGGCGGCCACCGGCACACTCCCGGACACGCACCGCGAGCGGTTCGGCTCCCGTGACGCGCAAGTGGTGGACGGTCCACGCCGGCTCGCCGCCGAGCCGCCAGCCGCTTCGGGCGGCGAACGGGTCCTGCCAGCTCGACCCGCGCTCTGTGGCCCGCTGCGCCAAGAGTGCCGCAGCCGCGTACACCTCCGCCGGCACCCCGGTGGGCAGCAGCAGGCTCAGGTCCCGCTCCACCAGACCGGTGTCCAAGTCGCCCGCTACCACATCGGGGTGTGCCAGCAGCCGCCGTAGGAAGCCGGCGTTCGTCTGCACGCCGAGGATGACCGTTTCGGCCAGTGCGCCCCGCAGGGTACGCAGTGCCGAGGCCCGGTCCGGGCCCCAGGCGATGACCTTGGACAGCATCGGGTCGTAGGTACTGCCCACGTCCGTACCGGCCAGCAGCCCGGAGTCGGTGCGCACCGACTCCGCGGGGTCGGCCGCGGATCCCGGCTCGCCGAGGGCCAGCACCGTCCCGCCCGAGGGCAGGAAGCCCCGCGCCGGGTCCTCGGCGCAGATCCGGGCCTCAACGGCGTGGCCGGTCAGCCGGACCTCGGCCTGGCTGCGGCCAAGAGCCTCGCCCGCTGCGACCCGCAGCTGTTCCTCCACCAGGTCCAGTCCGGTGATCCGCTCCGTCACCGGGTGCTCGACTTGGAGACGGGTGTTCATCTCCATGAAGTAGTACGAGGAGGGGTCGCCTCCCGGGACGATGAACTCGACCGTGCCGGCGCCCACATAGCCGCAGGAGCGTGCCGCGGATACCGCGGCCTCACCCATCGCCGCCCGGGTCGCCTCGTCCAGCAGTACCGAGGGGGCCTCCTCGATGATCTTCTGGTGGCGACGCTGGAGGGAGCACTCCCGCTCACCGAGGTGGATCACCTGGCCGTGGCGGTCCGCAAGCACCTGGATCTCGATGTGCCGGGGCCGGTCCACCCACCGCTCCACCAACAGGGTGTCATCGCCGAACGAGGAGCGAGCTTCACGGCGGGCAGCGGCGATCTCCTCCGCCAGCAGCCCCTCGTCCCGCACCAGTCGCATGCCCTTGCCGCCGCCGCCCGCCGAGGGCTTCAGCAGTACCGGCATGCCGATCTCCATGGCCGCCGCGGTCAGTTCACCGTCCGAGAGTCCGCTGCCCGAGGAGCCGGGGACCACCGGGACGCCGGCCGCCAGCACCGTCTCCTTGGCCCGGATCTTGTCGCCCATCAGGGAGATGGCCGAGGCGGGCGGCCCGATGAAGGCGATGCCCGCCTCCTCGCAGGCCGCCGCGAAGGCGGCGTTCTCCGCGAGGAATCCGTAGCCGGGGTGGACGGCCTCGGCCCCGGTACGCCGAGCGGCGTCCAGTAGCCGTTCGATCGACAGGTAGCTCTCGGCGGCAGCCGCCGGCCCGATCCGCACCGCGGTATCGGCTTCCCGGACGTGCCGGGCGTCGGCGTCCGCATCGCTGAAGACGGCCACCGAACGCACACCGAGCTTTCGCAGCGTCCGGATGACGCGGACCGCGATCTCGCCACGGTTGGCCACGAGCACTGTGCTGAACATCGAAGAGGTCCTCACATCCGGAAGATGCCGAAGCCGCCTTCGCCCAGTGGGGCGTTGGCGCACGCGGTCAGGGCCAGTCCCAGCACCTGCCGGGTCTCCATCGGGTCGATGACCCCGTCGTCCCACAGCCGGGCCGTGGCGTAGTAGGCACTGCCCTGCTGTTCGTACTGGGCCCGCACCGGAGCCTTGAAGGCCTCTTCCTCCTCGGACGGCCACTGCTCACCGCGGGCCTCCAGCTGGTCCCGCTTGACGGTCGCCAGCACCGAGGCGGCCTGCTCACCGCCCATCACAGAGATCTTCGCGTTCGGCCACATCCACAGGAAGCGGGGCGAGTAGGCCCGCCCGCACATCGAGTAGTTGCCGGCGCCGTAGGAGCCGCCGACGACCACCGTCAGCTTGGGCACGCGGGTGCAGGCCACCGCAGTGACCATCTTGGCGCCGTGCTTGGCGATGCCACCGGCCTCGTAGTCGCGACCGACCATGAATCCCGAGATGTTCTGAAGGAACAGCAGGGGGATGCCGCGCTGGTCACACAGTTCGATGAAGTGGGCGCCCTTCTGGGCGGATTCGGAGAAGAGGATGCCGTTGTTGGCGACGATCCCCACCGGGTGACCGTGGATCCGGGCGAAGCCGGTGACCAGGGTCTGCCCGAATTCGGCCTTGAACTCCTGGAAGCGGGACCCGTCGGTGATCCTCGCGATGATCTCCCGCGCGTCGTAAGGGGTGCGGGAGTCCACCGGCACCGCCCCGTACAGGCCGTACGGGTCGACCTTCGGCTCCTCGGCGGCCTCCACCGACCAGGGCAGCGTGCCGCGCCCGGGGAGCGTGGCGACGATGTTCCTTACGATCCGCAGCGCGTGGGCGTCGTCCTCGGCCAGGTGGTCGGTGACCCCCGAGATCCTGGAGTGCACCTCGCCGCCGCCGAGCTCTTCGGCCGTGACCACCTCCCCGGTGGCCGCCTTCACCAGCGGTGGACCGCCCAGGAAGATCGTGCCCTGGCCACGCACGATGACGGCCTCGTCGCTCATCGCGGGGACGTAGGCGCCGCCGGCGGTGCAGGAGCCGAGGACGGCGGCGATCTGGGGGATGCCGGCCCCCGACATCCGGGCCTGGTTGTAGAAGATGCGGCCGAAGTGGTCGCGGTCCGGGAAGACCTCGTCCTGCATGGGCAGGAAGGCACCGCCGGAGTCCACCAGGTAGACGCAGGGCAGCCTGTTCTCCAGCGCGACCTCCTGGGCGCGCAGGTGCTTCTTGACGGTCATCGGGTAGTAGGTGCCGCCCTTGACGGTGGCGTCATTGGCCACCACCACGCACTCGCGCCCGCTGACCCGCCCGATGCCGGCGATCACTCCGGCGGCCGGGGCCGCGCCCCCGTACATGCCCTCGGCGGCCAGCGGGGCCAGTTCGAGGAAGGGGGAGCCGGGGTCCAGGAGGGTGTCCACCCGGTCCCTCGGCAGCAGCTTGCCGCGCGCGGTGTGCCGGGCGCGGGCCCGCTCGCCGCCGCCGAGGCGGGCGGCGGCCAGCCTGGCCCGCAGGTCCTCCGCGAGTTCCTGGTGGGCGGCCTCATTGGTCCGCCAGGCCTCGGACGCCGGGTCCGCGGCGCTCGTCAGCACTGGTGCCTGCTGCATCCGTCGAGCTCCCTTGCTCGGTTAATGAGCGTTAACGCTATCCATAAGGTTAACGAGCGCTAACAGCCCTGTCTAGAATGATTTCTCATGAGCCCGAACGCCGCCGCCAGGACCGACGCTCCGACCCGCCGTGAGCAGATCCTCCAAGAGGCCGCCCGCCTCTTCGCGGAGCGCGGTTTCCACGGCGTGGGCGTCGATGAGATAGGCGCGGCCGTCGGCATCAGTGGGCCCGGCCTCTACCGCCACTTCGCAGGCAAGGACGCCATGCTCGCCGAGCTCCTGGTCGGCATCAGTGAGCGCTTGCTGACGGGCGGCCGGCGGCGCGTGAAGGAAGCCGCCGGCGACCCGGCCGCGGTCCTCTCCTCGCTGATCGACGGGCACATCGACTTCGCCCTCGACGACCGACCGCTGATCACCCTCCACGACCGGGAGCTCGACCGGCTGCGTGAGGCCGACCGCAAACTGGTCCGTCAACTCCAGCGCCAGTACGTCGAGCTCTGGGTGGAGACCGTGCGGGAGCTCCACCCCACCGTGCCCGAGGGTGAGGCCCGCACCGCCGTCCACGCCGTCTTCGGCCTGCTGAACTCCACCCCGCACCTCGGCTCCTACGGGTTGCCGGGCCGGGGAGCCGCCGAAGCGCTGCTGCGCCGGCTGGCCCACGGCGCCTTTGCCGCCCTGACCCCAGCAGCCGGCTGAAGTTGCCCACCCGTGGCCGTCCGGCGGCAGAATGGGATCCATGCCGATACCCAGCCGCGCCGCCCTGATCGAGCACCTCGTCCGGACCCGCATCGCAGGCGAGGTCGCCACTGCGCGCGAGAACAACCTCTCCCACTACCGCAAGCTCAGCCGCGGTGACCGGCACCACTGGTTCGGCCTGGAACTCGCCGAGCGCTGGAGCGAGGAACTGGACGTGCTCGCCGTCATGGTGGAGCGGTGCGGTGTCAACGCCGACCCCGATCACCGGCGGGGTCAGGACACTATCGATCCCGAGCTGACCGTCGCCGGTCTCCAGCGGATGGCGGCCCGACTGCGCAAGGCCGCCGCCGGCCGCGAGCGGGTGCTCCTCGCCACCGGTCACCCGGGCGGCCTACTCGACGTCCACCGGGCCACGGCCGCTGCGCTACGCGCCGCTGGCTGCGAGATCGTGGTCGTCCCCGGCGGGCTGGGCGCCGACGAGGGGCGAGTGGTCCAGTTCGCCGACGTGGCGGTCTTGGAGCGCGGCGCCACGCTGTGGCACACCCATTCGCCGGAGCCCATGGCCGCGATCTTGGACGGGTTGCTGCGCGAGGGTCGCCCCGCCCCCGATCTGGTCGTCGCCGACCACGGTTGGGCGGGCTGCGCCGGTCAGCGGGGGGTGGACGCGGTCGGCTACGCCGACTGCAACGACCCCGCGCTGTTCATCGGTGAGGCGGAAGGCACCGTCGAGGTCGCCGTTCCTTTGGACGACCACGTCCCCGACCCGCGCTCCTACGACCTGATGACGGCCTTCCTGCTCGCCGAGGCGGGGCTCGCAGCGTAGGTCACCGGCGCAGTTCACGGCCGGTGGGCCAGGTGCTTGGCTCCTGCTGTGGCCGGATGGGCCGCTCTGGCTCTGTGGTGCGTGGCCTGGTGGTGGCGTCCTTGGGGGAACCGCGCCGGGCCGAACGCGCGGAGCAGAACTGACGCGGCCCCCACCCGCCGCACAGGCGGGGGCCGCCGTCGAAGGGGCGGGCGGGTCAGCCGCGCGGGACGCGGACCACGCCCTCTTGGATCACCGTGATCGCCAGCCGCCCGTCCTGTGTGTAGATCCGGGCCTGGCCCAGCCCCCGGCCGCCGTGTGCCGAAGGGGACTGCTGGTCGTACAGCAGCCACTCGTCGGCCCGGAAGGGGCGGTGGAACCACATGGCGTGGTCCAGCGAGGCGCCGACCACGTCGCCGACCGCCCAGCCGCCCCGGCCGTGCGCCAGCAGCACCGAGTCGAGCAGGGTCATGTCGGAGACGTAGGTGGCCAGACAGGTGTGCAGCAGGGGATCGTCCGCGAGCTTGCCCTCGGTGCGGAACCACACCTGGCTGCGCGGCTCGACGGGCTCGCCGACGCTGCCCCAGGGCGGGGTCGTCGCGTACCGCAGGTCGACCGCTGCGCGACCGGTGAGCAGTCGTTCCACGGTGTCGGGATCGCGGAAGATCTTCCGGTAGTGAGGCAGCGCCTCGGCCGCGGTCGGCAGGGACTCCGGGTCCGGGGCGGGCGGCATGTCGCTCTGGTGGTCCAGCCCCTCCTCGTAGGTCTGGAAGGACGCGGAGAGGTGGAAGATCGGCTGTCCGTGTTGCACGGCTACCACCCGGCGGGTGGTGAAGGAACGGCCGTCGCGGATCCGGTCCACGGAGTAGACGATCGGTGCGCCCGGGTCGCCCGCTCGCAGGAAGTAGGAGTGCAACGAGTGGGCGTTCCGGTCGGCGGGCACGGTACGGCCGGCCGCGACGAGTGCTTGCGCCGCCACCTGCCCGCCGAACACGCGCGGGACCAGCGAGGGCCTGCTCGTGCCGCGGAAGATGTTCTCCTCGATCTGCTCCAGGTCGAGCAGATCGAGGAGATCGGAGAGTGCCTTGTTCAAGGGGACTTACAGACCCATCGACTTGGCGATGATCGACTTCATGACCTCGCTGGTGCCGCCGTAGATCCGGTTCACGCGGTTGTCGGCGTACAGGCGGGCGATCGGGTACTCGTTCATGTAGCCGTAGCCGCCGTGCAGTTGGAGGCACTTGTCGATCACGCGGTGTGCGACCTCGGTGTTGAACAGCTTGGCGGAGGCAGCCTCAGCGGCAGTGAGCTCACCGGCGTCCAGGGCCTCCAGGGCACGGTCGGCGACGGCCTCTGCGGCGTCCACCTCGGCCTGGCAGGAGGCGAGTTCGAACTTGGTGTTCTGGAAGTGGGCGACCGGCTTGCCGAAGACCGTGCGCTCCTGCACGTAGTTCTGGGCGAACCTGACGGCTGCTTTGGCCTGCGCGTAGGCGCCGAAGGCGATGCCCCAACGCTCGGAGGGCAGGTTCTGGCCCAGGTAGTAGAAGCCCTTGTTCTCCTCGCCCAGGAGGTCCTCGACCGGGACCTTGACGTCGACGAAGGCCAGCTCGGCGGTGTCGGAGGTGCGCAGGCCGAGCTTGTCGAGCTTGCGTCCGATGGAGTAGCCCTCGGACTTGGTGTCCACGGCGAAGAGCGAGATGCCGAAGCGGCGGTCGTCCTCGCGGGGGGCGGAGGTGCGGGCGCAGACGATCACGCGGTCGGCGTGGACACCGCCGGTGATGAAGGTCTTGGCGCCGTTGAGGACGTAGTGGGTGCCGTCCTCGGAGAGCTTGGCGGTGGTCTTCATACCTGCCACGTCGGAGCCGGTGCCCGGCTCGGTCATGGCCAGGGCCCACATCTCCTCGCCGGTGACGAACTTCGTCAGGTAGCGCTTCTTCTGCTCGTCGTTGGCGAGCATCTTGATGTACGGCAGGGCGAGCAGCACGTGGACACCGGAGCCGCCGAAGTTCACGCCCGCGCGGGCGGTCTCCTCGTAGAGCACCGCCTCGAACTTGTGCGTGTCCAGACCTGCGCCGCCGAACTCCTCCGGCACGTTGATGCCGAAGACGCCCAGCTCGCCGAGCTTGTAGTAGAACTCGCGCGGGGCCTGGCCGGCCGCGAACCACTCGTCGTAGACGGGGACGACCTCGGCCTCGATGAAGGCGCGGATGGTCTCGCGGAACGCCTCGTGGTCCTCGTTGAATACGGTACGGCGCACGGCCGGCTCCCTTCGTCGCGGCTCTCCGCCGCCGTGGCTAAGCGCTTGCTCACCTTGGTTGAGATTTAAGTTACCCGGCGGTCACCGCGACTGTCCAGAGCTCGTGATCCAGTGCGGTGCGCACCACAGTTCCACCCCGATGTCCAAAACGTCCACGCCGCACTCGCACGGGGCCGCCCAGACCGACCGCGGTAGCCGCACAGCCGCCCTGGTCAGGCCCACCGGAACGTCCAGATCCGCTGACCGAGCACCTCCTGGGTGGCGTACGCGCGCAGCGTGCCGTGGGACCCCCAGCCGATGTTGTCCGGGCAGAACGCGAAGTGCTCGGCAGCCACGGCCTCCGCCTCGGACGGGTCAGTCACGGGGGCGGCGACGGAGAGCACCACCTGGTCCGCGGTGAGCGCCACGACGCGCGTGCCGAAGCGCTCCTCCCACCCGCGCAGGACGGCGGACAGGAGACCGGGGTCGTCCTCGTGGTTCAGCGAGCCGGTCCAGCCGGTGGCCGCGGGGATGTCGGCGCTACGGTCAGCCGTGACCAGCGCCAGGTGAGGCTCCTCCAGCCGGGATCCGCCGCCCACGAGGGAGTCGGCCACCTCGGCGGCACATGCATCGGGGTCCTCCGCGAGTCGCCCCGCCGCCGCGAGCCCCGGCCACTTCGGGCCGAACGGGGCGACCACCTCGGCGACCGCTCCCGGCGCGCCCAGTGGGGAGTCACCCCCCTGCTGGCCGGGCGGGTCCTCGGCAGACTGGCGCGACCATATCTCGATCCAGTAGTCGCCCAGCACCTCCTCGGCAATGAAGTCCTCCGGATACGACAGGTTCCCGCACATCAGGTCCCAGCCCTCCGGACCTCCCAGCGGACCCGCGACGTCTATCAGCACCGGGTGCAGGCCGGCCGCTCGCCAGGCGGCCTCCTGGGCGGCCCATTCGCCCGGAACCGCGGGCGCCTCGGCCAGCCAGAGCAGAGGCTCGATCCAGGGGCCCTGATACGTCTCGTCAACGAGTCTCCCCGCGGGGAGACTCAGGCCCAGGCTGTTCCCGCTCGGATCGGCCGCGAGCTGGGTCAGGGGATTCGTAGGCGTCGTCATGCCCCGAAGGTATGGGGGACCAGTGACATCGGAGACCAGGACCTCCCCCGGTGCGCAGGAGACTCCCGCGAATCGACGTGTGGGTGGACCAACCAGAAGCGGCTGCCGATGAGTTCCCCAACCCAGCGAGGGCTGGCCCGCCCGGGGGAGCGCCCGCCAGAAGCAGGGAGCACCCTTGGCAAGCTCGTGCCGGCCCGGCCGCGGACTACGCCGGTTCCAACAGCACGGCCGCAAGCCTCCCGCTCAATATCGGGTCCCTCGGCAGTGCAAGCCCGAAGAACTCCGCGACCACAGCGAGCGCGGCGCGGTCGACCTCGTTCTGGTCGCGCCCAGGGCCCGGGAGGCCGGCGGCTCTGAACCGCTCCTGTACGCGTGCGGCTGTGGCGGGGTCGCCGTCGACGCCCTGGTAGCCCCACGACGCGTCCAGGCGCAGGTTGCAGCCGCTCACCAGTAGGCCGTCGTGGAAGTACCCGAACCGGGGAGGGACGGGCTTGCCGTTCTCCTCCTCGTACTCCAGGAGGCAGACGTGCACGCCGCCGCGTGAGACGGGTGCCGGCGAGTGGAACTCCCCCTGCCAACCGCCGTACGCGACCGCGTACGTCCAGCCCCCCGCGCAACCGAGGCGCATCCCGATGCCGTCGCAGGAGTCTCCGTAGGCGTCGTCCATCAGCTCCAGGAGCGAGGCTCCGGTGTGCTCCCCGACCGGTACGACGACGTGCGCGGCGTCGTAGACCAGGGTCGCCGCGAGCCGTTCAGCGAGCTCCTGCTCGCAGAGCCCGCGGGCGAGCACCACGTGGTAGCCCCCGAAGGCTACGGACCGGGGAGCGGCGAGCCAGGTCGTTTCGTTGGCCATGACCGTCATCCTGGCCGCTGACTCTGACACCACAGGTGGCAGGGCCCGCGACGGAGATCGCACCAGCGGTCCTGAAGCCATGAACCCGCGCCCCGACAGGCCATCGGGCCCCCGTGAGAGAACCGCGCAACTCCTGGGAGCGCTACCAGGTCAACGATCGCCGCGGCCTCAGAAGGCGTCCTCCCGGACGGCCGAGACGAATACGGACCAAGCAGTGGCCGGGAGGAACAGGGCAGGGCCGTGGGGGTTCTTGGAATCGCGAACGGGCACGCCCGCCGGGTGGCCGTCCAGCACCTCGACGCAGCTTCCGCCCTCGCTGTTGCTGTACGAGGACTTGCGCCAGCCGCTCCATCCGGCCGCGTACTGGATTCTGCGCTCAGTCATGGTGTCCGTATTCCCCCGCGATTGCCCTCAGGAGTGCGAGTGACTCCGTTGTCGGGAGCGCATCGCCCACAGCCAGAGTGTAGGTGTGTTCCAACCTCTGGACCATGGTGGGCGAATCGTAGAGTTTGCCCGTGAACGCCCCCTCGCTGTAGGCGGCCGGAGGCTGGTCCTCGAAGGACATCAGCGAGAGCATCCCTTGATGTAGCGGCTGGTAGCCGGCTCCGAACGGTAGGACGTGAACGCGTACGCGCTTGCGTTCTGCTAATTCGGCGATATGCGTCACCTGCTCCGCCATGATTTGGGGAGTACCTACCGGTCGGCGCAGGACCGCCTCATCCAGAAGTACCCACACCGCGGGCGTGAGCGGATCCTCAAGGATCCTGGCACGTTCAAGCCGTGTGACAACGAGCCTGTCACACTCCGACTCACTCCTCGGAGGGAACCAGGACCGCAGGACTGCTTCGGCGTAGCGCCGTGTCTGCAAGATGCCGGGCACAACGGACAGCGCGAACTCCTTGATCAAGGTAGCCTGTTGTTCGAGCTGCCGTGCTGTTTCGAAGTAGTCCGCGACTGCCGGATCCCCCTCAGGCAGGAAGCTACTCAGCACGTTTCCCGTGTTCAGGGCCCTGTCCAGGCGCCGGGCGTCCTCGCGGGAGGGGACGCGGCGGCCCGCCTCGATGTGGGAGATGTGCGAACGCGTCATGATCGCCGCGTCGGCCAGTTGCTGCTGAGTGAGCCCGGCCGTCTCGCGCTGGGCTTTCAACCAGTCGCCATAGATGTTGCTCACGGTCAACTCCCACGTGACAGAGGCGTTGTCACACGCCCACTACTGGTGAGGCTACTCCGGTTCGTCCCACTCTGTGAGTGCACCGCTACTCAGTGGTGTATCGCGATGGACGAGTCGAAGGTTCGGGTGACGCGTCCGCCAACCAGCTGGAGTTGAAGACGTGTTGCACTACATCGCCCGCCTCCTTGAGGTGTTGCCGTACGCGTTCGGGCGTCTCCCGGTGCCCGGGGAAACGCCAGACGGCTACGCCACCTTGCGCCGCTCCGCTCCCGCCCGCTGGCAAGGGGGCCTGAAGGTGGCCTCGCGGCTGACCGTGCGGGCGGTCGACCTCGCGCCGCGTGTCAGTCGCGGCTGGGCGGTGGCCGCGTGATTGGGCGGACCGCCGACGAAGGGCGGCTGCTGCCCTGGGTCGGTCCGGAGGGCAAGCCCTGCTACCTGATCGGTGACGGGCACGGGTATCTCTCCCGCGTGGCCGACAACATCGAGCGAGTCCAGCTCGGGATGGCGGTCGAACTACTCGATCACGCAGACGACATGCTCGCCGACCAGCACGCCACCTCCGCCCAACTGCGCTACCTTGCCGCCTGCATGGCGGAGACGCTGCGCGACCTCCACCGCATCGCGCGTAGCCGGGGCGCCCGACTGCCCGTACCGGTTCACGACGGAAGCGAGCCGCCCCCGGGGCCGTAGGGGTCGAGCGGTGATCGTGGCGTGGGGCGGGGACGGGCGCCGCCTCTCCGGGGCTCGGGGCGACACCGCCTGCGTGGGTCAGCCGATTCCTGTGGGCGGTGTCGACTCCGTGCGGCACCTTCGCTGTCGCGCGGCCTGGCGGTCGAGTCGAGATGTGGTCGGCTCATCCGCCGGCGTGGATCGACCACGAGCCCACGTGAACTTGTCAGCTTGTGGCCCAAAAGGATGCCGGGCGGGTCTCCCCTTTTCTCGTTTGGGGTGTATGCGGAATCAGTCGATGTCTTATGTTTCCGTACGAGTTCTTGGGGCTGAATTCGTATTCATCGGCATCCTCGGGGCCCGTGAGTAGATCGACCAGCGCGCCTTTGCAGAAGATCAGACTGATGAAGAGGAACGGCGCAAGCAAGCTTCCCGCCGGCAAGGTTTTCCAGAGGGCGTAGCCAATTATCAGTGGGATGAGAATGGGAATCCAGGACCATCTCCTCAGTGCTCGATACTCAACCAAAATGCTGCGCTGCTCTTTCATTCGCCACGCTGGACTGTGGCGACCGATGGTCACGTCGGCTTCGCATGCTGAGCATGCGACGGTCGCCGCATGGCTGTAGTGGGCGACTTTCCAGTCGCAGGGTTCCAGTGTGAACGGTTCGCTTGACACCTCCCATCTGTCGAGTGTGGAGGTGTAAGTCGTGTGCTCGTAATGCCCATGCGCCAGAGCGTAAAGCATTTGTGTCGCCACTTTCGACTTTAGGGGCTCACTTGGTTTGTCGATCCCGCTTCTGGAATACTTTATCCGCATGTTCGAAAGGTGTGAAGTGCCCGGAAGTCGTTCGCTTTCTGATCCAAAGGTGTGGTGATCGCAAAATGTGGATCACGCGGGAGGCCCGTGCCGGAAAGGGTGTTTCACCGGCGGCCCACGTTCGAGGTGCTGCGCGACCCACGACGGCTTCCGTCGTCGGCTCGCGCGGGCGGCGGCCCTCAGGTGCCGTGCCGGAGGGCGAACCACAACTCCATCCGGACGTCCGCGTCGTCCAGATCACGGTCGAGGAGTGCGGCGCAGCGGGCGATGCGCTGGCGGACGGTGTTGCGGTGCACGTTCAGGGCTGCCGCCGTACGGTCCCAGCCGCCGTGGTGGGTCAGCCAGCTGCGCAGCGTCTCCACCAGTACCGGGCCCAGCGGTGCCAGAAGTGCGCGGGCGTGGGCGCGGGCCTCCTCCTGGCCGATCAGCGCGTCGAGGCCGGCTCCGGTGTGCCGTACCAGCGGCGCTCGGGCCGCTTCGGCGCGGCGAAGCGCTCGGGCCGCCTGGGTGTCCGCCACCGTTAGTTCCACCGCCGGGGCGGGGGCGCTCGCTCCCAGGGTCCAGCCGGCTTGCGGGCCCGGCTGGTGTTCGCACAGGAGGCGCACCCGATCAGGCCCGGCTTCCAGGAGCACCGCGCCGAGGGCCGCGCCCAGAGCGGCCGGTTCGCCGGTCCCGGATTCGTGGGGCCGTGCGTGGACGACCGTCCAGGGGCCGGGGCCGAGCCGGCCGGCGGCCCGTTCGCGGTCGCCGCCGAGGAGTACCTCCAGCAAGGTCGCCGCGGTCGTCGCGGTGTGTTCCCTTCGGGAAGAGGTGAGGAGGGTCAGCAGTACGGCGGCCACTCCGGCGATGGTGCGGTCGCCGGGGGAGCGCAGGCCGGTGGCGATGCCGAGGGTGAGCCGGGCGGCCGGGGCTGCGGATGGCGGCATGGCCTCGGGCCCGGCCGGGCTGAGGGCGTAGGCGGACAGGTGCCGGGAGTCGACGCTGTCCGTGGCCGTGGCGGGGCCGCCGGAGGCCAGCCGGCGGGCGAGTTGGGACAGTGCGTCGCCTGCCCGCGGGGTAGGGGGCGAGCCGGCCGCGTGCATGACCTCGCCCCGTGGTGAGAACAGCGCCGACCAACCGCTCAAGGTGGCCGCGAGTCGGCGCAGCACCGCGGGGACCGGGTCGGGGCGGGCGGCGGCTGCGGCCAGGGCCTGTTGGGCCTCGGTCACCCGGCGCAGCTCGCGGGTGCGTTCCTGCGCCATCAGCCGCCACACGGCGCGGGCCACCGCGGTGAAGGGGGTGTGAGGGGCGACCTCCAACAGCGGCAGTGCGTGTCGCTCGCAGGCCCGCGCCAGCTCCGGTGGCACCGCCTCGTGGACCGGCGCGACACCGAAACCGAGCGCCGCTACTCCGGCGGTGACCAGTCGTGCCACATACCCCTCGGCGCCGGGCCCCAGCTCCTGCCCGGCGGTCAGCAGCAGTTCTCCGCCGAGCAGGTACGGAGAGGGGTCACGCATCTCGGAGGCGTGCACTCCGTGTAGTACGACGCCTGTCGCCCCCGCCACCAGCCGGAGGCCGAGGCCGCGGTCCGCGAGCAGCAGCTCCAGGGGGATGCCGGTGGTGGGCGGCTGGGCCGGTGTGGTGGGAGCAGAGGGGTCGCTCGCGGGAGACTGCATGGATGGTCCGCACATATGGGAGAAGAGTTATGGATGAAACCTACACTTCGCGCATTCCCGCTGGCCACCTACGCTCGAACACGGAGCCGGAGCACCCCCACCCGGCGGCCGGACACAGAAGGGCACCTCCATGAGCACCGAGCAGACCCCGCGCGGACCCGTCGACTCCTCCCGGATTCCCCGGTACGCCGGCCCCGCGACCTTCGCCCGACTGCCCCGGCTCGACGAGGTCGGCTCCGCCGACGTAGCCGTAGTCGGCGTGCCCTTCGACTCGGGTGTCTCCTACCGGCCGGGTGCCCGTTTCGGCGGCAACGCCATCCGCGAGGCCTCCCGACTGCTGCGCCCGTACAACCCGGCCCAGGACGCCTCCCCCTTCGCGCTGGCGCAGGTGGCTGACGCCGGCGACATCGCCGTCAACCCGTTCAACATCAACGAGGCGGTGGAGACCGTCGAGGCCGCCGCCGACGAGCTGCTCGGCAATGGCTCCCGACTGATGACCCTGGGTGGTGACCACACCATCGCGCTGCCGCTGCTGCGGTCGGTCGCCAAGAAGCACGGCCCGGTGGCCCTGCTGCACTTCGACGCCCACCTCGACACCTGGGACACCTACTTCGGTGCCGAATACACCCACGGAACGCCGTTCCGCCGCGCCGTAGAGGAGGGCGTCCTCGACACCGAGGCCCTCTCCCACGTCGGCACCCGTGGCCCCCTCTACGGCAAGCAGGACCTCGACGACGACGCCAAGATGGGCTTCGGCATCGTGACCTCGGCCGACGTCTACCGTCGGGGTGCCGACGAGGTCGCCGACCAGCTGCGCCAGCGCATCGGGGACCGCCCGCTGTACATCTCCATCGACATCGACGTACTCGACCCGGCCCACGCGCCCGGTACCGGCACTCCCGAGGCGGGCGGCATGACCTCCCGGGAACTGCTGGAGATCATCCGCGGTCTGTCCTCCTGCAACCTGGTCTCCGCCGACGTGGTCGAGGTCGCCCCCGCGTACGATCACGCCGAGATCACCTCCGTTGCGGCCTCCCACACCGCGTACGAGCTGACCACGATCATGAGCCGACAGATCGCCGCGGGCAGGCAGGCCCGCTAGCGCCGCCTCGAAAGGCAAGCAGAGCGTGACGCACGACCACGACCAGGTACTCCGTCCCACCGCGGCCCAGACGGCGGCGGCCCTCGCGCCGCCCCCCGGCCGCACCGGCGCAGACCTGGTCGTGGAGACCCTCCGAGGGCTAGGGGCCACCACCCTCTTCGGGCTCCCCGGGCAGCACGCGCTCGCCCTCTTCGACGCCGTGCGCCGCTCCGACCTGCGCTTGGTCGGCCTGCGCGTGGAGAACAACACCGCCTTCGCCGCCGACGCGTACGGACGGATCACCGGCGAGGCAGCCCCGCTGCTGCTCTCCACCGGCCCGGGCGCCCTGACCTCGCTGGCCGCGCTCCAGGAGGCGGCGGCTGCCTCCGCGCCGGTGGTGGCGATCTCCTCGCAGGTGCCCAGCGCGGGCCTCGGCGGCGGCCGGCACGGCTACCTCCACGAGCTGCGTGACCAGCAGGCATCCTTCCGCGAGGTCGTGAAGTCCGTGCACCTCGCGCGGACCCAGTCCCAGATCCCCTCGGCGCTCGCCGCCGCCTGGGAGTCCGCCCTGACCGTGCCGCACGGCCCGGTATGGGTGGAGGTGCCCGAGGACGTGCTGCGCGCCGAGACGCAGATCCCCGAGGTCACGGCGGTGGACGCGAGTCCGCACGAGCTGGTGCCCCGCCCCGAGCTGACCGCTCTGGCGGCGCACTGGCTGGAGAACGCAGCCAGACCAGTGATCCTCGCCGGAGGCGGTGTGATCCGCTCCGACGCCGCAGGCAAGCTGCGCCTGCTCGCCGAGCGGATCAACGCGCCGGTGGTCACCACCTTCGGCGGAAAGGGCGCGTTCCCCTGGACCCATCCGCTGTCCCTCCAGTCCTGGCTGGAGGACCGCCACATGACGGACTTCCTCCAGGACGCCGACGTGCTGCTGGTGGTCGGCTCGGGGCTGGGCGAACTGTCGTCGAACTACCACACCCTGCTGCCCGGGGGCCGGGTCGTCCAGATCGAGGCCGATCTGGGGAAACTGGAGTCCAACCACGCCGCCCTGGGCATCCATGCGGACGCCCGCACGGCCCTGACGGCCCTGCTTGAGACCGTGCGTGAGCGCCCCGACCCGAACGCCCCCGAGCGGGTCGCGCTGCTGCTCGGTGAGATCCGCGCCCGCCTGGCCGGCCAGGACCTCACCGAGGAGCAGGAGGTCCTCGCCGCGGTCCGGGCCGCCCTGCCGGACCGCTCCCCGTCCTTCTGGGACATGACGATCCTGTCCTACTGGGCCTGGTCCGCCTTCGACGCCAAGCATCCGAACACGATGCACTCCGCCCAGGGCGCCGGCGGCCTCGGATACGCCTTCCCCGCCGCGCTCGGCGCGGCCGTCGCCGAGCCGGGCACGCCCGTCCTGGCGGTGTCCGGGGACGGCGGCGCGATGTACTCCATCGCCGAACTCGCCACGGCGCGGCAGTACGACCTGGACGTCACCTGGCTGATCGTCGACGACGGCGGCTACGGCATCCTGCGCGAGTACCTCCGTGACACCTACGGCGCCACCACCGCCACCGAACTGACCCGCCCGGACTTCGTGGCCCTCGCCGAGTCCTTCGGCGTCCCCGCCCGCACCACCACCGCGGCGACGCTGCGCGAGGACCTCGCCGCCGCACTGGCCGCCCCCGGTCCCTCGGTGGTGGTCCTCCCCGCCGCCCTGAAGATGTTCGCCCCCACCCACGCATAGGCGCGGACGGTCGGCCCGCCCTCGGCCCGGCCCACTCCCAGCTCACCCCCTTGCTCTTCCCCAGGTCCGGCCCGAGGGGGCCGGGCTCTCCCCTCGGTGACGGACCCGCTGCGGGGTGCGACGTCCACTTCGGTGCGATGGGATGAAATCCGCACCGCCGGGTGTTGGGGCTTGGCGGCAGTGATTGGAAACCGGGAGGCATCTGTGGCGACGGCGGAGACGGCCGGAGCGGGGCGGGGATGGGCGCGGAGACTCGCCGCGTACACCTGGCGGTATCGACTCAACGTGCTGCTGGCGCTCGGGTCCTCGCTCGGCGGCATGGCCGTCATGGCGCTGGTGCCGCTGGTCACCAAGGTGATCATCGACGATGTGATCGGTGACCAGTCCCGCCCGATGGCCTTGTGGGCCGGCCTGCTGGTCGCGGCGGCACTCGTGGTCTACGTGATGACGTACATCCGTCGTTACTACGGCGGGCGGCTCGCCCTCGACGTACAGCACGACCTGCGCAACGACATGTACGCGACCCTCACCCGCCTCGACGGTCGTCGCCAGGACGAGCTGTCCACCGGACAGGTCGTGGGCCGCGCCACCAGTGACCTCCAGCTGATCCAGGGGCTGCTCTTCATGTTGCCGATGACCATCGGCAACTTCCTGCTGTTCGGGATATCCTTGGCGGTCATGCTCTGGCTCTCGCCACTGCTGACCCTGGTGGCCCTCGCCATGGCCCCCGCCCTGTGGTTCATCGCCCAGCGCAGTCGCCGCAAACTGTTCCCCGCCACCTGGTACGCGCAGGGGCAGGCCGCGGCCGTCGCCGGGGTCGTGGACGGCGCGGTCACCGGAGTCCGGGTGGTCAAGGGCTTCGGCCAGGAGGAGCAGGAGACCGACAAGCTCAGGGCGGCCGGGCGTCGCCTGTTCGGCGGTCGGCTGCGCACCATCGCCCTGAACTCCCGCTACACCCCCGCTCTCCAGGCCGTTCCCGCCCTCGGTCAGGTCGCCATGTTGGCGCTCGGCGGCTGGATGGCCACCCGCGGCCAGGTCACCCTCGGTACCTTCGTGGCCTTCTCCACCTATCTGGCGCAGCTCGTCGGCCCGGTGCGGATGCTCGCCATGGTGCTGACCGTCGGGCAACAGGCCCGGGCCGGTGTCGAGCGGGTCCTGGAGCTGATCGACACCCAGCCGTCCATCGAGGACGGTCAGACGGTGCTGCCCGCGGACGCGCCGGCGGCCGTCGAATTCGAGGAAGTCTCCTTCGGGTACGGCGAGCGCACAGTCCTGGACCGTCTGAGCCTGTCCGTGGAACCCGGCGAGACGCTCGCGGTGGTCGGTGCCTCCGGCAGCGGCAAGTCCACGCTTTCGCTGCTCCTGCCGCGTTTCTACGACGCCACCGGCGGCAGCGTCCGGGTCGGCGGGTACGACGTGCGCGAGCTCAGCTTCGACTCGCTGCGCCGGGCGATCGGCCTGGTGCCCGAGGACAGCTTCCTCTTCTCCGACAGCATTCGCGCCAACATCGCGTACGGGAACCCACAGGCAGCGGAGGAGGAGATCGTGGCCGCCGCCCGGGCCGCCCAGGCGGACCGGTTCATCGAGCAGCTCCCCCAGGGCTACGACACCCGGGTCGGCGAGCACGGCCTGACCCTCTCCGGCGGACAGCGCCAGCGGATCGCCCTCGCCCGCGCGATCCTCACCGACCCCCGGTTGCTGATCCTGGACGACGCGACCTCCGCGGTGGACGCCCGGGTCGAGCACGAGATCCACGACGCGCTGCGTTCGGTGATGGCCGGCCGGACCACGCTGCTCATCGCGCACCGCCGCTCCACCCTCGCGCTGGCCGACCGGATCGCCGTACTCGACCACGGCCGGCTCGCCGATCTCGGTACCCACCAGGAGTTGGAGCGCCGCTCAGCGCTCTACCGGCGACTGCTGACGGACCCGGACGCTCTGGGCGGCGGCTCCCCGGACCCGGCGGGCCCGGTGGCCGGGCCGGACATCCGGGACGAGGCGGTGCTCGCCGACCTCGAACGGGACATCGAGCGGGACATCGAACTCGAAGCGGAGATCGACTCCGAGCCGGTCAGCGCGAAACGACGGGCCGTCGACGGCATCACCCCGGAGCTGTGGCGCCGGGCGGAGGAGACCTCGGAGACCGAGCAGGAAGGCGCCGGCCCGCGGGAGCAGACCGGCGCGGGACCGGCGCAGGTGCCGGGCAAGCAGGTCGGCGCCCCGGCCGGGCCGCCCTCGGGGCCGCCCGGTGGCGCCAGCATGGCCGCGGCCATCGCGGGTATGCCGGCCACCCCCGAACTTCTGGCCAAGGTTGCGGCGCTGCCGTCTACCAAGGACGATCCGGCGGTCGACGAAGAGCGCGCCGCCGCCCCGGAGGAGAGTTACGGCCTGCGCCGCCTACTGCGGGGCTTCGGCGCTCCGCTGTTGGTCAGCCTTGCCCTGGTGGCGCTGGACGCGGGTGCGGGGCTGCTGCTGCCCGTGCTGATCCGGCACGGGATCGACGAGGGCGTCGAACAACTGGCGCTCGGCGCGGTTTGGGCGGCCTCCGCGTTGGCGCTGCTGGTGGTGCTCACCCAGTGGACCGCGCAGTTCGCCGAGACGCGGATGACCGGGCGCACCGGCGAGCGCATCCTGTACGCCCTGCGCGTCAAGATATTCGCGCAGCTCCAGCGGCTGGGCCTCGACTACTACGAGAGGGAGCTGAGCGGGCGGATCATGACGCGGATGACCACCGACGTCGACGCCCTGTCGACGTTCCTGCAGACCGGTCTGGTCACCGCCGTCGTCTCCGTCTTCACCTTCTTCGGCATCCTCGTCGCGCTGCTCGTGATCGACGTGGAGCTCGCCCTCATCGTCTTCGCGACACTGCCGGTGCTGATCGTGGGGACGATCGTGTTCCGCCGCAAGTCGGTCCGGGCGTACGAGCTGGCACGGGACCGGGTCAGCGTGGTCAACGCCGACCTTCAGGAGTCCGTCTCAGGCCTGCGGATCGTCCAGGCATTCCGTCGCGAGGGCGCCGGCGCTGCGCGGTTCGCCGAGCGCAGTGACAGCTACCGGCAGGCCCGGGTCCGCGGCCAGTGGCTGATCTCGGTCTACTTCCCCTTCGTGCAGTTGCTGTCTTCGCTGGCCGCCGCGGCGGTGCTGATCGTCGGAGCGGGCCGGGTCGAGGCCGGCACGTTGACCACCGGTGCGCTGGTCGCCTACCTGCTGTACATCGACTTGTTCTTCGCTCCCGTCCAACAGCTCTCCCAGGTCTTCGACGGCTACCAGCAGGCCAGCGTCTCGCTGGGCCGCATCCAGGAGTTGCTGCGGGAGGAGACCCGCACCCCGCGGGCGCCCCGGCCGCGCGAGGTGGGCGCGCTGCGCGGGGACATCGCCTTCGAGGAGGTCCGATTCCGTTACGGGACGGCCGAGGAGCGCGGCGGGTCCGAGGAGGCGCTGGCCGGCATCTCCTTGCGGGTGCCCGCCGGGCAGACTGTGGCCTTCGTGGGGGAGACCGGTGCCGGCAAGTCCACCCTGGTGAAGCTGGTGGCCCGGTTCTACGATCCGACGGCCGGGCGGGTCACCGTGGACGGCACGGACCTGCGGGAGCTGGACCTGACACAGTACCGGCGCCGGCTCGGGGTCGTCCCCCAGGAGCCGTACCTCTTCCCCGGAACGGTCCGCGATGCCATCGCCTACGGGCGGCCGGAAGCCTCGGACGCGGAGGTGGAGGCCGCCGCCCGGGCGGTCGGCGCACACGAGATGATCGCCACCCTGGAGGGCGGCTACCTGCACGAGGTGGCCGAGCGCGGCCGTAACCTCTCAGCCGGGCAGCGCCAGTTGATGGCCCTGGCCCGGGCCGAGTTGGTGGATCCGGACGTGCTGTTGCTGGACGAGGCCACTGCCGCCTTGGACTTGGCCACCGAGGCCCAGGTCAACCGTGCCACCGACCGTCTCGTCGGCCGGCGCACCACCTTGGTGGTCGCGCACCGCCTGACCACCGCCGCCCGGGCCGATCGGGTGGTGGTCATGGACGGTGGCCGGGTCGCCGAGGACGGCACCCATGAGGAACTGCTGGGTCGGGGTGGACGGTACGCCGAGCTGTGGCGGACCTTCGTCGGTGAGGACGAGCCGGCGGCTGCCTGAGCGGTACCGGCTCGTGCCCCGGAGCCGGTGGGTGCAACCGCCCCCGCCGCTGACGCGTCGTAGCTGCGTGCGCACGGTCAAACGTTCGTCAATCGGAGGGGTGTAGTCGTGTTCGGTGGGCGGGGCGGGAAGAGGGCCAGGGGTCTGGGCGTGCTCGTGACGGGGCTGGTGCTGTCCGGCACTGTCCTCGGCGGCACTCCGGCACAGGCTGCCTCGGCGTGTGCCGGTCGGGTGGTCAAAACCCTTCCCTTCGCCACCGGGAAGGTCCGTGTCCATCGGACCCGCACCCACGTCTGCGCCGTGACGCTGCCCCGGCGGCCCGGGCGGCGCCAGTACATGGAGGTCAGCATCCAGCCGCGCGGTGGGGTCCCGGTCCGGGACGCCGGGCGGTACTTTCGGCTGGCCGGGCCCGTCACCGTGCACGCCGTCAGCCGTTGCGTGTTGGTGAAGGGCAAGGTCGGTACGGGGTCGGTGTCCTCCGGCTGGATCCTCTGCTGAGTCCAAGGGCTTTCCTGCAGTACCCGATGGGCCGGCCTGGGACGTCAGCGCGGTGTGTCGCAAGGCGGAGGGGCGCGCCGGGTGTGTTCGGGTGATTCGACGACGCGGCGAGGCGCCGTAGCTGTCGTCGCGCGCTTGTCGGGTATTGGGGGGACAGACCTCAGCCCGCCAGCGGTAACCGGCCTGGGGGCGCCCCGTATTTCGCAACGAGGTCTGGTCGCACACCAGTTGCCCCCGGTAGGTTCACCGCGACCGTTGTGAATACTGGGGAGGGTGAATGCGCAAGGCGCTCAGATGTCTGGTGTCGCTTTCGGTGCTCATCGGCACCGTAGGTGCGGCCGGAGGGACCGCGGGCGCGGCTACCGCCACGCCGCCGTCGTCCGGCACGGACATCAAGGACCGGATCCTCGCCATACCGGGGATGAGCCTCATCGAGGAGAAGCCGTACCCCGGCTACCGCTTCTTCGTACTGAACTACACCCAGCCGATCGACCACCGGCACCCGCGCAGGGGCACCTTCAAGCAGCGGATCACGCTGCTGCACAAGGACACCAACCGGCCCACGGTCTTCTTCACTTCCGGCTACCACGTCAACACCAACCCGCGCCGCAGTGAGCCGACCACCATCATCGACGGCAACCAGCTGTCAATGGAGTACCGTTTCTTCACGCCTTCCCGGCCCGACCCAGCCAACTGGTCCAAGCTGGACATCTGGCAGGCGGCCAGCGACCAACACCGGCTGTTCGGAGCGCTGAAGAAGCTCTACAAGAAGAACTGGCTGTCCACCGGGGGCTCCAAGGGCGGCATGACCGCCACCTACTACGAGCGCTTCTACCCGAAGGACATGGACGGCGTCGTCGCCTACGTCGCGCCCAACGACGTGAACAACAAGGAAGACTCCGCCTACGACCGCTTCTTCACCAAGGTCGGAACCAAGGAATGCCGCGACAAGCTCAACGGCGTCCAGCGCGAGGCCCTCGTGCGTCGTGAGCCGCTGGAGGCCCGGTACGCGAAGTACGCGGCCGACAACAGCTACACCTTCGAGACCATCGGCTCCCTGGACAAGGCGTACGAGGCCGTCGTCTCCGACTACACCTGGGCCTTCTGGCAGTACAGCCTCGTCTCCGACTGCGCCTCGATCCCGGTCGCCAAGACCGCCACCGACCAGCAGATCTGGGACACCGTCGACGCGATCTCCGGCTTCTCCTTCTACACCGACCAGGGTCTGGAGCCGTACACCCCGTACTACTACCAGGCGGGCACCCAACTCGGTTCCCCCGACATCAAGCTGCCGCACCTGGACGGCCTCTCCCGCTACGGTTACCAGCCGCCACGGAACTTCGTCCCGGCCGCCATTCCCATGAAGTTCAAGCCGTGGGCCATGCGCGACGTGGACACCTGGGTCCGCCACAACGCCCGCCACATGCTCTTCGTCTACGGGCAGAACGACCCGTGGGGCGCGGAGCGCTTCCGCCTCGGCAGGGGTGCGAAGGACAGCTTCGTGCTGACCGCTCCCGGCGCCAACCACGGTGCCAACGTGGCCGGCCTGGTGCCGAAGCAGAAGGCCTTCGCCACCGCCCAGATCCTGAAGTGGGCCGGTGTCGCCCCCACCGCCGTCAAGGCGGACGCCTCGAAGGCCAAGCCGCTGGCCAAGGCGGACAAGCGGCTGGACAAGGTGGACCTGGAGCGGATGCCCCGGATGCATCCGTAACCGCCGCCACCGGCGCCCGGCACGGGCCGCCGCGGTCGAGCCCGGGGGGCGTCCCAGCACTGGGACGACCCCACCGGGTGCTTCGGACGCCGCGACTCCAAGCGGCACCGCCGCTGGTGCCGGGCGCTACCGCCGTCGGTTGGTGGCGGACCCCTCAGGCCGACCGCCCGGGCCGACCTTCAGTACGTCAGGCCGTGGCCCAGCGGGTAGGCCCCCGGCACCTTGACCGGCAACCGTCCCGCCGGCGTCACCACCCCGGCCAGGGCCCGCGCGGCAGCCCCGAGCTCCACGTCCGTCCAGCCGTACGAGGCCAGGCAGGCCGCCACTTTCGGGAGCCGTCCGACGTCGTACGGATTGCGGACCGCGAGCACCACCACCGGTACGCCCGTACCCAGCAGCGACTCCACCAGGGAACGCTGCGGGTCCTCCACGCCCGCCTCGGGCACGTTGTACGTGCACACCAGCACCACGTCACAACGGCCTGCCGCGGCCACCGCCTGTGCGATCGCCCCGGGCCCGGGCTCCAGACCGGTGGACAGAGCTCTCGTGACGAAGCCGAGCCTCGTGAGCTCGCTGGCCAACACGCTGGTCGGAGGGCCAGTGGTACCCGTGGGGGAGTCCGGGTCCGCGCCGGTCACCAGTAGTCGGGGGTGGCGGGCCGTGGAAAGCGGCAGCAGACCTTCCGGGTTGGCCAGCAAGGTGACGGTGGCGTCGGCGATGCGCTCGGCAGCCGCGAGGTGCTCAGGAGAGCCGACGGCTCCCTCGACCCGCCCGCCGGTACCCAACGGGGCGGCGAACAGGCCCAGTCGGCTCTTGAGGGCCAGGATGCGCAGGACCGACTCCTCGATCCGTTCTTCGGTCAGCTCACCTCTGCGCACGGCCTGTTGCACCGCGTCGTGGGCGAGCCTGAGGTCCGGCGGCTTCAACAACTGGTCGCAGCCGGCGAGCAGGGCCAACACCGGGACCTGGTCGTCCCCGTACTTCTGGCGGACCCCCGCCATGGCCAGCGAATCGGTGGTCACCACACCCCGGTATCCGAGTTGTTCGCGCAGGATGCCGGTGACGATGGGGTGGGAGAGGGTGGCCGGGTCGCCCGAGGGGTCCAGCGAGGGCACCACGATGTGCGCCGTCATCACCGAACCGACTCCGGCTGCGATGGCCGCCCGGAACGGCGGGGCGTCCAACCGTTCCCAGTCCTGCCTGCTGTGCAGCATCACCGGCAGATCCACGTGGCTGTCGGTCTCGGTGTCCCCGTGGCCGGGAAAATGCTTGGCGGTGGCCGCTACTCCGCTCTCCCAAAAGCCCCTGACCTGTGCCTCCACCAGAGTGGCGACGGCCTGCGGATCGGCACCGAAGGAGCGTACGCCGATCACCGGGTTGGCCGGATTGACGTTCACGTCGGCGACCGGCGCGTAGTCCTGGTGGATGCCGAGCGCGGCCAGTTCGGAACCGGCGATCCGGGCGGCCCCGCGGGCCGTGGGCGGTGAACCCGCCGCGCCCAGAGCCATCGCCCCGGGCAGCAGCGTCGCGGGCCGACCGATCCGGGCGACCGTTCCGTGCTCCTGGTCGACCGAGATCAACAGGGGCAAGGGGGTGGGCTGGCCGAGCCCCGCACACTGGATGCCGTGGGACAGGTCGGCGATCTGTCGTGGGTCGCGGGTGTTGCGCGCCCAGCTGAAATAGACGATTCCACCGGGGTGGTAGCGGCTGATCAGCTCGGCGGCGTTCCGCACCCCGAACAGCTTCAGGTTCTCTTGTGCGTCCGCCTCGTCCGGCGCCGTGGCGCTGTGCCCGTAGACCTGGGTCACGAACAGCTGACCCACCTTCTCCGCAAGGCTCATCCCTGCCACCAGCCGCCTCAACCGGCCCTGTTCGCGCCGGTCGAGGACCTCTGTGCCGGACCGTGGGGCTGCACCGGCCGGTCCTGTCGTCGCCGTCACCGCCGCCAGGGCTGCCGCCGAAAGGAGGATCCGGCGTGATGCGGATACGGGGGGTGGGAGCATGGCACGGAACGCTACTTCGGTGTCCTGGTCAGGCTTCTCGGACACGCGAGGGCATCCCCCCGGACGCACTACCCGCCTGGTGTTGCCGCGCCGGTAGGAGCATGTGCGACATCCGGCCAGTGCTCGCGCAGGACACGCGCGGCCTCGGTGATCGCCGGGCGGCGGGCCGCGCCGGAGCGCCACACGGCGTACAGGCGTCGCATCGGCGCCGGCGCCAGGTCCACCGCGACCACGTCCGCGGGCAGTGTCCCCCGGCCCAGCCTCGGGAGGACGGCGATGCCCAGCCCGGCGGCAACCAGGGCCTGCATGGTGTGGTTCTCCTCGGCGATGTGCACCAGCTCGGGTTCGTGGCCGGCGGCCCGGCAGGTCCGAACCAGCCAGTCGTGGCAGACCCGGCCCGGTGGCTGGCTGATCCAGCGTTGCCCCACCAGGTCCTCGCGCAGCACGCTGGTGCGGGTGGCGAAGGGGTGCCCGGCCGGCACCAGCAGGTCGCACCTGTCCTCACCGATGACCGCGTGGGACACCCCCTCCGGCGCGGGTAGCGGCGCGATGTCCCAGTCGTGGGTGACCGCGAGGTCCATCACGCCTCGGGCGACCAGGTCCACCGACAGATGGGGATCGACCTCCGTCAGCCGCACGTCCAGGGCCGGGTGCTCGCGGGCCAGTTGGGCCAGCACACCGGGAAGCAGCCCGCGCGCGGCCGAGGCGAAGGCGGCCACCGTGAGCCGGCCGCCCGGCCTGCCGCGCCGCTCCTCCAGCGTGGTCTCGGCCCGTTCCATGAGCGCCAGCAGCTCCCGACCGGTCTCGGCCAGGTGGCGGGCCTCCTCGGTGAGCGCCACCCCACGCCCACGCCTTTCCAGCAAGGTGGTGCGGGTCTCACGTTCCAGTTTGGCGATCTGTTGGGACACCGCGGAGGGGGAGAAGCCGAGCGCCGCGGCGGCTGCACCCACCGAGCCGTGGACGGCGACGGCGTGCAGGGCGCGGAGCCGGGATACGTCGAGCATCTGGCCAGCGTAGTGTCACAACAGCAAGGTCGCATAAGCAATGCTTCATCCAACCCTGAAGATGTCTGTGCTAGTGCTTCACGGTCATTCCCTCGACCCTGGAGCCATGCGTCCCATCCACACCGCACTCGCCACGCTCGTCGCCGCCGTCTGGGGGGTCAACTTCGTCGTCATCCAGATCGGCTTGGACCACTTCCCGCCGCTCCTGCTGTCCGCTCTGAGGTTCGTCGCCGCCGCCATCCCCGCAGCCTTCCTCGTCGGCCGTCCCAAGGTCGCCTGGAAGTGGATCATCGGGGTCGGACTCGCGCTCGGTGTGGCCAAGTTCGGACTTCTCTTCACCGGCATGGACGCCGGGATGCCCGCCGGCCTGTCCTCGCTGGTCCTCCAGGTCCAGGCCGTCTTCACCGCACTGTTCGCCGCGCTGCTCCTGCGCGAACGGCCAGGTCGGGTTCGGGTGCTGGGCATGGTCGTGGCGCTCGGGGGGATCGCAGTCGCCGCCGTGGACCAGGGCGCCAGTGGCCCCGTGCTCGGCTTCGCCCTGGTGGTGGCCGCAGCGGCCTGCTGGGGCGTCTCCAACGTCCTTACCCGCAAGGCCGCCCCGCCCGACGCCCTGAACTTCATGGTCTGGGTGTGCACCGTGCCGGTGCTGCCGCTGCTCGCGCTCTCCCTGCTTCTGGAGGGGCCGCAGCGGGACTTGGACGCGCTCAGCGCCCTGGACTGGAGCGGGCTGGGCGTCATCTTGTACGTGGCCTGGATCTCCACGGTCTTCGGCTTCGGGGTCTGGGGATTCCTCCTGCGCCGCTACCCGGCCTCCTCCGTCGCTCCGTTCTCCTTGTTGGTACCCGTCTTCGGTATGGCCTCCGCCGCCCTGGCCCTCGGCGAGCCGATCAGCCCGTTGCGCTGGACGGCGGCGGTCCTCCTGGTTGCTGGCGTGGCGCTGACCTCGTTCGGTCGCCCGGCCCGAGCCCCAGGTCGCCCGGTGGTCGCCTCCGCGGCCCGACCGGCGACCGGCCCGGTCGGGGAGGTCCTCCCGCCCGAGTCCGAGCCCCTCGCGGCGCCGCGGTAGCCGCAGGGCACAACGGTCGCCCGGTCGCAGGCTGGGCCGTGTCGAGCGGGTGACGGGGATCCACTGGGTGCGCTCCTCGCCCAACGCGCCCAGCGACTCTGCCTCGCTCGGCTCGCCCCTCATGGCCGAAACACTACGTCTGCGTCACTTTCATAGGACTTTGAGTAACGGAAAAATAACAACGCGCTATCCGTGCAACCATCCCCGGGGGTCGTGGGTCGTATGTGGTGTGTCGGAACTTCCGGGGAGGGGTCTGGGGGGATCTGGGAGGTTCTGACGGAACGGGGGGGATCGCGAAGGGGTTCTGGCCGACGGGCCAGAACCCCTTCGTTACCGCCAGGGTGCCGCCCTCGCCCAACGCCGTGTCAGTTCACGGCGGTAGCGTCTGGAGCATGTCCGGTCAGGCAGTTCTCGAAGGGGTCCTGGAGCGCATCACCTATGCCAACGAGGAGTCGGGTTACACCGTCGCCCGGGTGGACACCGGTCGCGGCGCGGGTGACCTCCTCACCGTGGTGGGCTCCCTGCTCGGCGCGCAGCCGGGTGAATCCCTGCGGATGGAAGGCCGTTGGGGTTCCCATCCGCAGTACGGCAAGCAGTTCCACGTCGACAACTACTCCACCGTGCTGCCCGCCACCATCCAGGGCATCCGCCGCTATCTGGGTTCGGGCCTGATCAAGGGGATCGGTCCGCGGATCGCCGAGCGGATCGTGGACCACTTCGGCACCGACACCCTCCAGGTCATCGAGTCGGAGCCGCGGCGTCTGGTCGAAGTGCCGGGGCTCGGCCCCAAGCGGACCCGGATGATCGGAGCGGCCTGGGAGGAACAGAAGGCCATCAAGGAGGTCATGATCTTCCTTCAGGGCGTCGGCGTCTCCACCTCGATCGCGGTGCGCATCTACAAGAAGTACGGCGACGCCTCCATCTCGGTGGTGCGCAACCAGCCGTACCGGCTGGCCGCCGACGTCTGGGGCATCGGCTTCCTGACCGCGGACCGCATCGCGCAGGCGGTCGGCATCCCCCACGACAGTGCCGAGCGGGTCAAGGCGGGCCTGCAGTACGCGCTCTCCCAATCGGCCGACCAAGGTCACTGCTACCTGCCGCAGGAACGCCTGATCGCCGACGGGGTCAAGCTGCTCCAGGTGGACACCGGCCTGGTCATCGACTGTCTGGCCGAACTCGCCACCGAGGAGGAAGGGGTGGTTCGCGAGACCGTGCCCGGCCCGGACGGCGCCCCGGTCACCGCCGTGTACCTCGTCCCCTTCCACCGCGCCGAACTCTCCTTCGCCGCCCAGGTGCGGCGCCTGCTCGCGGCCGAGGACGACCGGATGCCCGCCTTCAAGGAAGTGGCCTGGGACCGGGCACTGGCCTGGCTGGCCACCCGTACGGGCGCGGAGCTCGCACCCGAACAGGAGGACGCCGTCCGGCTGGCGCTGACCAGCCGGGTCGCTGTCCTCACTGGCGGCCCGGGCTGTGGGAAGTCCTTCACCGTCCGTTCCATCGTGGAACTGGCGCGGGCGAAGAAGGCCAAGGTGGTGCTGGCGGCGCCCACCGGGCGAGCCGCCAAGCGGCTCTCCGAGCTGACGGGGGCCGAGGCCTCCACCGTCCATCGGCTGCTTGAGCTCAAGCCCGGTGGGGACGCCGCCTACGACCGGGACCGTCCGCTGGACGCCGACCTGGTCGTCGTGGACGAAGCTTCCATGCTGGATCTCCTGCTTGCGAACAAGCTGGTCAAGGCAGTGGCTCCGGGGGCTCACCTGCTGCTGGTGGGGGATGTGGACCAGTTGCCCTCGGTCGGCGCCGGCGAGGTGCTGCGGGACCTGCTGGCGCAGGGCGGGCCGGTTCCGGCGGTGCGCCTGACCCGCATCTTCCGTCAGGCCCAGCAGTCCGGCGTGGTCACCAACGCCCACCGGATCAACGCGGGCCAACCTCCGCTCACCCAGGGGCTGCCGGACTTCTTCCTCTTCGCCGAGGAGGACACCGAGGCCGCGGGACTGCTGGCCGTGGATGTGGCGTCCCGTCGGATCCCTGCCCGGTTCGGCCTCGATCCGCGGCGCGACGTGCAAGTGCTCGCGCCCATGCACCGGGGCCCGGCAGGCGCCGGCAACCTCAACGGGCTGCTCCAACAGGCGGTCACTCCGGCCCGGCCGGACCTGCCGGAGAAGCGCTTCGGCGGGCGCGTCTTCCGGGTGGGCGACAAGGTCACCCAGATCCGCAACAACTACGAGAAGGGCGCGGCGGGCGTCTTCAACGGAACCGTGGGCGTGGTGACCGATCTCAACGTGGAGGAGCAGCGTTTGACCGTGCGCACCGACGAGGACGAGGACATCCCCTACGCCTTCGACGAACTCGACGAACTGGCGCACGCCTACGCGGTCACCATCCACCGCTCGCAGGGCAGCGAGTACCCCGCCGTGGTGATCCCCGTCACCACGGGCGCCTGGATGATGCTCCAGCGGAACCTTCTCTATACGGCGGTGACCCGGGCACGCAAGCTCGTCGTCCTGGTGGGGTCGCGACGGGCCCTCGGCCAGGCGGTGCGCACCGTTTCTGCAGGCAGGAGGTTCACTGCGGTCGCTGCCAGGTTGTCCGGTGGGGTTGCGGTGGGAAACTTCACCTAAGGGGCGGGCCACGGTTTCCGCTTTCGGCGCTGAGGGGGCAGGATGTGCAGGTTGGCGGCACTCAGTGCCGCCAATGGACTGATGGCTGACCCCGAGTGCACTCTCCTGGGCCAGATGGGGGAAGGTAGAGACAGTCAGGGCACCTCGAAGAAGAGGCACTACGTCGGTGAGGGATGACGTGAGCGACAACTCTGTAGTACTGCGGTACGCGGACGGTGAATACACCTACCCGGTGGTCGAGAGCACCGTTGGTGACAAGGGCTTCGACATCGGGAAGCTCCGGGCTCAGACCGGGCTGGTCACCTTGGACAGCGGCTACGGAAACACCGCCGCGTACAAATCTGCGATCACCTACCTCGACGGCGAGCAGGGCATCCTGCGATACCGCGGCTACCCGATCGAGCAGCTCGCCGAGCGCTCGACCTTCGTCGAGGTGGCGTACCTGCTGATCAACGGCGAGCTGCCGACCGTCGACGAGCTCGCCACCTTCCGCAACGAGATCACCCAGCACACGTTGCTGCACGAGGACGTCAAGCGCTTCTACGACGGCTTCCCGCGCGACGCCCACCCGATGGCCATGCTGTCCTCGGTGGTCAGCGCGCTGTCGACGTTCTACCAGGACAGCCACAACCCCTTCGACGACAACCAGCGTCACCTGTCGACGATCCGGCTGTTGGCCAAGCTCCCGACGATCGCCGCCTACGCGTACAAGAAGTCCATCGGTCACCCGGTGGTCTACCCGCGCAACGACCTCGGCTACGTCGAGAACTTCCTGCGGATGACCTTCTCGGTGCCCGCTGCCGAGTACGACCTGGACCCGGTGGTCGTCTCCGCGCTCGACAAGCTGCTGATCCTGCACGCCGACCACGAGCAGAACTGCTCCACCTCAACGGTGCGTCTGGTCGGCTCCTCGCAGGCCAACATGTTCGCCTCGGTCTCCGCCGGCATCAGCGCTCTGTGGGGGCCGCTGCACGGCGGCGCCAACCAGTCGGTGCTGGAGATGCTCGAAGGCATCGCCGCCAACGGCGGTGACGTCGACTCCTTCATCCGCAAGGTGAAGAACAAGGAGGACGGCGTCCGTCTGATGGGCTTCGGCCACCGCGTCTACAAGAGCTTCGACCCCCGCGCGAAGATCATCAAGGCGGCGGCGCACGATGTCCTCTCCCAGCTCGGCAAGAGCGACGAACTGCTCGACATCGCCCTGAAGCTGGAAGAGCACGCGCTGGCCGACGACTACTTCGTCGAGCGCAACCTCTACCCCAACGTGGACTTCTACACGGGCCTGATCTACCGGGCCATGGGCTTCCCGACCGAGATGTTCACCGTGCTCTTCGCGCTCGGCCGGCTGCCCGGCTGGATCGCCCAGTGGCACGAGATGATCAAGGAGCCCGGTTCCCGCATCGGTCGCCCGCGCCAGATCTACACCGGTGAGGTCCTGCGCGACTTCGTCCCGGTCGAGGGTCGCTGACCCGGACCACCGCGCGACCGCCGGCGAACATCGAAAAGCGCCCCGCCGTCGATCCCCCCACGGGTCGACAGCCGGGGCGCTTTCCTTTACCCGGTGCGGATTCCCCCCACGGGATCCGAGCCGGGAGCCGGGGCGGAGCAGGAGCTCCTCGTACCGTCTAGCCGGGACCCGCGCGTGCGGGAGGGCCGCTCAAGCTCCCCGCATGCCGTGTCCCGGCCGGCGCCGTCGAACATCCCCCAAGACGTCCGAGAAGCGTCCCCCAAAGACGCTCGGCGCACCGTCCTCATAGACACCCCTGATCCCAACACGGTTACGTTCGGGGCGCTGTGATCTGCGTCTCTTACCCAGAAGTGCTACTCGCAGGTACAGTACCTGGCTTCATCGGAAGGTCCGCAGCCGCAGGCTGTTGGTGACCACGAAGACCGAGGAAAAGGCCATGGCAGCCCCCGCGATCATGGGGTTGAGCAGTCCTGCGGCGGCCAGCGGCAGTGCCGCCACGTTGTAGCCGAAGGCCCAGAACAGATTGCCCTTGATGGTCGCCAGGGTGCGGCGGGAGAGCCGGATGGCGTCGGCCGCCACCCGCAGGTCCCCGCGGACCAGGGTCAGATCGCCGGCCTCGATGGCGGCGTCGGTACCGGTACCCATGGCCAGACCCAGATCGGCCTGGGCCAGCGCAGCCGCGTCATTGACGCCATCGCCGACCATCGCCACCGTCCGGCCCTCGCCCTGGAGGCGCTTGACCACGTCCACCTTGTCCTCGGGGAGCACCTCGGCGATGACCTCGTCGATGCCGACCTCGCGGGCCACCGTCTCGGCCACCGCCCGGTTGTCACCGGTCAGCAGGATCGGCGTCAGCCCCAGCCCGCGCAGCCGGGCGACCGCTTCGGCGCTGCCCTCCTTGACCGCGTCGGACACGGTCAGCACCCCGCGTACGGCCCCGTCCCAGGCGACGACGACGGCGGTGCGTCCGGCTGCCTCGGCGGCCTCCTTGGCCCGTGCGAGCGCCGGCGGCACGGCCAGGCCGCGTGATGCCGTCAGCCGCTGGCGGCCCACCAGCACCTCGTGGCCCTCGACCTCGCCCCGGACACCGAGGCCCGGAAGGTTCTCGAAGCCCCTGGTGGTCGGCAGTTCGCCCACTTGCCTCCCGGCGCCGGCGGCGACGGCCTGGGCGACCGGGTGTTCCGAGGCGTGCTCCACCGCGCCCGCCCGCCGTAGCAGCTCCGGCACCGTGACGCCCTCGGCCGGATGGACGTCTTGGAGAGCCATCCGGCCGGTGGTGACCGTTCCGGTCTTGTCGAGGACGACCGTGTCGACCTCCCGGGTGGATTCCAGGACCTCCGGGCCCTTGATCAGGATGCCGAGCTGGGCGCCCCGGCCGGTGCCGACCATGAGCGCGGTCGGAGTGGCCAGGCCCAGGGCGCACGGGCAGGCGATGATCAGGACGGCGATGCCTGCCGTGAAGGAAGCCGTGGGGTCGCCGGTGACCACCGCCCAAGCCGCCCAGGTGGCCACGGCCAAGAACAACACCACGGGGACGAAGACGGCGGAGATCCGGTCGGCCAGCCGCTGTACCTCTGCCTTGCCGTTCTGGGCGTCTTCGACCAGTTTCGCCATGCGGGCCAGTTGGGTGTCGGCTCCCACCCGGGTGGCCTGCACCAGGAGCAGGCCGCCGGCGTTCACGGTGGCGCCGGCCACGGCGTCCCCGACGCTGACGTCCACCGGTACCGATTCGCCGGTCAGGAGCGCCGCGTCCACGGCGGAACTGCCCTCCACCACGGTGCCGTCAGTGGCGATCTTCTCCCCGGGGCGGACCACGAAGCGGTCACCGACCACCAGTTGGGACACCGGCACCCGCACCTCGGTGCCGTCCCGCAGCACCGTGACGTCCTTCGCCCCCAGCTGGAGCAGCGCGTGGAGGGCGGCTCCCGCCTTCCGCTTGGAGCGGGCCTCAAGGTAGCGCCCCAGCAGGATGAAGGTAATCACTCCCGCGGCGACCTCCAGGTAGATGGCGGAGCTGGCGTGGTCGCGGTAGGCGGAGAAGTCGAAGCCGTGGCGCAGGCCTGGGTAGCCGGCGTGACCGAAGAACAGGGCCCACAAGGACCAGCCGAAGGCGGCCAGCGTGCCCACCGAGACGAGGGTGTCCATGGTGGCCGCGCCGTGTCGGGCGTTGGTCCAGGCCGCCTTGTGGAAGGAGTGGCCGCCCCAGACGACCACCGGGGCGGCCAGGGTCAGGGAGAGCCACTGCCAGTTGTCGAACTGGAGCGCCGGGATCATGGACATCAGGACCACGGGGACGGCCAGGAGGGCCGAGACCAGCAGGCGGTGGCGCAGCGCCGTGAGCTCGGGATCGTCGACCGGCTCCGCTTCGGTCCCCGCTGGAGAGTCCGGGGCGGCGGTCACGGGAGCCGGGGCGGGCGGTTGCTCGGCGGTGTATCCGGTCTTGACCACGGTGGCGATCAGGTCCTCGACCGCCACCTCGTCGGTGTACGAGACCCGGGCCTTCTCGGTGGCGTAATTCACCGTCGCCGTGACGCCGTCCATGCGGTTGAGCTTCTTCTCGATGCGGGCGGCGCAGGAAGCGCAGGTCATGCCGCCGATCTTCAGCTCCACCTCGGCCGTCGTCGCGGGGGCTATGGGTTCCTCGTGCACGGTACTGCTCATGTCCGGCTCCAGTAGGGAGGGCCGAGCCGTACGGAACCAGTATGAGCTGGTCGGCACGGCCCGGCAGGGGAGGGAGGTCCGCTGTTTTCGGTGGGGGGTCCTCAGGCCTGACCGACGAGCTCGTAGCCGGCCTCGTCCACTGCCGCGCGGACCGCGTCCTGCGACAGTGCGGCCGTGGAGACGACGGTCACCTCGCCGGTGGCGGCGACGGCCTTGACGGAGGTGACGCCGGGGAGCTCGGAAAGCTCGGCGGTCACGGCGCCCTCGCAGTGGCCGCAGGTCATGCCGGTGACCCGGTAGACGGTGGTGTGGGTTGCCGTCTCGGTGGTCATGTCGTTCTCCTCTTCGAGGTGTGCGGTTCTTCGCGCAGGGGTGATCCGGTGCGTGGCGGCGTACCGGGCCGCGGGCTGGGCGTGGAGCCCTCCCGCATCCCACTGGTCACAACACTATACCCCTAGGGGGTATTCCGCGAGTGTATCCCCGGCGGATGGTCTCGGGTCCTGCTCGGCCGCGCCTCGGGTACCGGGGCGGCGATCCGGGGATAAATGGGCCCTATGTCGTATGCGGGGACATTCATCCTGATCATGCTCGCCTCGGTGATCGCGCCACTGCTCGCCTACGGAGTGAGTCGCTGGCTCCCGGTGCCGTTGGTGATCTTCGAGATCTCACTCGGCATCCTGATCGGCCCCGACGTGCTCGGCTGGGCCGAGTCCGATCAGGTCATCGACGCCCTGTCGCAGCTCGGACTGGCCATGTTGATCTTCTTGGCGGGTTACGAGATGCAGATCGGGCGGGTGCGCGGGGACACGCTCAACCGTTCCCTGGCGGCCTGGTCGATCTCCCTCGCACTCGGCCTGGGGCTCGGTCTCCTCCTGGCCGAGAACAGCGGCTTCAGTGCCGGCGTCTATCTGGGGACCGCCCTGACCAGCACCGCCCTCGGCGCGATCCTCCCGGTGCTGCGCGACGCCGGCGTGTTGCCGACCCGGTTCGGCAACGTCGTGATGGCCTTCGGCGCGGTGGGCGAGTTCGGTCCGATCGTGGCCATGGCGCTGCTGCTGAGCGGGCGGGCGCCGGGCCAGGCGGCCGTGTTCCTGATCGTCTTCGGCCTGCTGACCGCCGTCGCGGTGGTGTGGGCGATGCGGCCGAGGCCTCCGTGGTTCGCCACCGTCATCGCAAAGACCCTGGACACCAGCGGACAGTTCGCCGTGCGGCTGGTGACCCTCTGGCTCGCCGGAATGTTGGCCATGGCGAGCTGGCTCGGCCTGGACATTCTGTTGGGTGCCTTCGCGGCCGGAATGATCACCCGGCTGGTGCTCACCGGAGCCGCCCCGGAGCACGCGCCCACCGTCCTGTCCAAGGTCGAGGCGATGGGCTTCGGGTTCCTCGTGCCGGTCTTCTTCGTCGTCACCGGCATCGAGTTCGACCTCGACTCGCTCCTCGAAGGCGGGCGCACGCTGGCCCTGCTGCCGATCTTCCTCCTGCTCTTCCTGGTGGTGCGCGGCCTGCCCGTCTGGTTCCTGGCGCCACGGGACCTGCGGCGACCGGAGCGCGAAGCACTGGTGCTCTTCGGCTCGACCGCGCTTCCGCTGGTCGTGGCGATCACCACGCTGGGGGTGGAGGACGGCTCGGTCCAGCCGGGGGAGGCGGCTGCCCTGGTCGGGGCGGCCATGATCTCCGTCCTGGTCTTTCCGCTGCTCGGGTTGCGCCGGGTGGTCGGAGCGACCCGCTCCGACCAGCGGGTCAGTGGGGGTGAGGCGTGGTGAGCGCTCGCGTGCCGGAGCACTCGCCCTCGGCGAGCGGGGTGAGGTAGCGCAGCAGCGCGGCCTTCAGTTCGGCGGAGTACGCGGCCTGCTCCTGCCCTTCGGAGGCCAGGACGAGGTCCAGTCCAGACTTGAAGATCGCCAGGGTCATGTTGGCGATCCGGTTCAGTTCCTCGCCAGGGGTGTCGGGGGCGAAGGCGGAGAGGATCCCCTCGACACGGGTCAGCAGTCCCCGGTGTAGTTCCTCGTGCCCCTCGGCGATGTGGCCGGGGATCCCGGAGCCGTGCATGAGGGCCCAGAAAGCGGGGTTCTCGCAGTTGAAGGCGAGGACCGGGTCGAGGACCGCGTCCAGCATTTCGGGGAGCGGGAGCCGGAGGTTCTCCGCGAGGAAGGCCTCGCCGTGCGTCTCGTTCGCCCGGTGCAGCAGTTGCTCGCCGAGCTCGGCTGCGATGGCTTCCTTGTTCGGGAAGAACTGGTAGAGCGTGCCCGGTGACACGCCCGCCTCGCGCGCGATGGCGTTGGTGCTCGCCGCCGCGTAGCCCTGGCGACAGAAGACGCCCGCGGCGGCTTCCAGGAGCTGCGCGACCCGGCGTTCTCCGCGCGCTTGGCGTCTGCGCGGCTTGGCGCGCTCCTCGCCCCGGCCGGCTCCGGAGGTGGTCGGTGTGGTCGTCTCGGTGCGCTTGGCCTCCGGCACTTCGATCCCTTACTTCCCCAGGGTGATTGACAAACGCGAGTCATCACTCACATTCTTGTGAAACGCGAGCGATCTCTCGTGTTTGCAAGTCTATGGCTCTCGGCCATGGACTGCGGCAATGGATGACCCGCGCCCACGGGTCACGGTGAAGGGGACACCGAGGCATGTCCGAAGTCAAGAACGCTCAGTCCGGGGGTGGCTGGGCCAGGCTCGTCACAGCCCGGCCCAGACTTTCGCTGCTGCTCGCGTTGGTCGTCACCGCACTGGCGGTATTCGCCGGGAGCGGGGTCGCCGACCGTATGGGCAGCGGAGGATGGGAAGATCCGCAGGCTCGCTCCACGTACGCCACCGAAGCCCTGGAGCGCGAGTTCCCGGCCTCCCAGCCCAATCTGCTGCTGCTCCTCGATGCCGGCCCGACGGGAGTGGACGCCCCGGCGGTTGCCGCCGAGGCGGAGCGGATCACCGCCCGGCTCGCCGCCGAGGAGGGGATCACCGGAGTCGGGTCCTACTGGCAGACGCGTTCGCCCGCGCTCCGGTCCAAAGACGGCCGCCAGGCGTTGATCGCAGCCCGCGTCCAGGGCGACGAGACCACCCGGATCGAGATCCTCGACCGGATCACACCCCGGCTGCGCGGCACTCAGGGCCCAGTGGAGGTCTCTTTCGGTGGACGCGTCGCCGTGCAGCGCGAGATCACCACCACCATCCAAGAGGATCTGCTCACAGCCGAGCTGATCGCCCTACCCATCACCCTCATCCTGCTCGTTTTGGTGTTCGGCAGTGCCATAGCCGCGTTGCTCCCGCTCGCCGTGGGCATCGTCGCCATCCTCGGCACCAACGCCGTGTTGCGAGGGCTCACCGAGCTCACCGATGTCTCCATCTTCGCCCAGAACCTCACCACCGCACTGGGCCTCGGCCTCGCCATCGACTACGCGCTCTTCATCGTGCGCCGCTTCCGCGAGGAGCTCGCTGCCGGGCATGACCCGGCCAAGGCCGTGGCCATCACCTTGCGCACTGCCGGGCGGACCGTGCTCTTCTCGGCGCTGACCGTCGCGGTCGCGCTCTCCGCGATGCTCTTCTTTCCGATGTACTTCCTGCGCTCCTTCGCGTACGCCGGAGTCGCGGTGGTCCTCCTCGCCGCCGGCGCCGCCTTGATCCTGCTGCCAGCGGCCCTGGTGCTGCTCGGTGACCGGGTCAACGCCTTCGACCTGCGCCGGCTATGGCGCCGTGACAAGGAACCGAGCACCGACCAATCACGAGGCTGGGCACGGACGGCCGCCCTGGTGATGCGTAGGGCCCCGCTGTTCGCGGTGGCCACCACGGCCGGACTGCTTTTGTTGGGGCTGCCCTTCCTCGGCGTCCGCTTCGGCACGGTCGACGACCGTCAGTTGCCCGCCACGGCCCCCTCCCACCTGGTCCAACAGCAGATCAGGGACGCGTTCCCCAGCAACCCCGGAGCGGAGATCCTCGTCCTGGCAGAGGGCGCCGCCACGGCTGAGGAGTACACCACCTACCGGGAGCGCATCGCCCAACTACCGGGAGTGCTGAGGGCTGACGGCCCGGTCCGTTCCGGCGAGTACGCCTACTTCACACTGCGGGCACAGGGTGAGGCCGCCGGCGAACAGGCCCGAGAGCTGGTCGGTCAGGTCCGTCAAATCGAAGCGCCCTTCGAGACGGCGGTGGCCGGGCAGGCGGCCGTGCTCGTCGACGCGCAGGACGCGATAGCCGAACAACTGCCGCGGGCGGCAGCGCTCATCGCCGTGGCCACCTTGCTCCTGGTGTTCTTGATGACGGGAAGTGTGCTGATCCCCCTGCAGGCGGTGCTGTTGAACGCGCTGAGTCTGACGGCGATGTTCGGCGCCGTGGTGTGGGTCTTCCAAGAGGGGCACCTCTCAGGACTGCTCGGGTTCACCGCGACCGGGGACATCGAAACCACCCTGCCGGTGCTGATGTTCTGCATCGCCTTCGGCCTCTCCATGGACTACGGGGTGTTCCTCATATCCCGCATCAAGGAGGAGTACGAGAAATCCGCAGACCACGAGGGCGCCGTGCAGGCCGGACTGGCTCGGACCGGCGGGCTGATCACCGCCGCAGCCGTCATCCTCGCCGTGGTCATGGTCGGCATCGGCACCTCCCGAGTGACCAACACCAAGATGTTGGGCCTGGGCATCGCCCTCGCCGTGCTCATGGACGCGATGGTGGTGCGCAGCCTGCTGGTACCCGCGGTGATGAAACTGACCGGTGCTGCCACCTGGTGGGCACCTGGCCCGCTGCGCCGACTCCACGCCCGATTCGGGTTGAGCGAAGGCCCCTCAGCCTCCGAGCCACAGGAGCTCCAGGACGGGGCACCCAAGGTCCCGGCAGGGGTCTGAGGGGCGGCGCCTGGAGGGGCCCGCGCGAACTGCGCGGGCCCCTCACCCCCTGGGTGGTGCAGTACCGGCCCCGACGCTCTGGCCGCCCCGGGGGACCGCGGGCGCGCCTCAGCGGCTTTCAGCTTCGGCCATCGCGCCCGGAGGCGCCGCGGCGCCTCCGGAAGAGAAGAACTCGGCTGGCGAACTGACCCCGGCCGCCACTCGGGCAAAGCAGTCCATGGCAGCCGGGTTGCCCGCCGCGGCTCCGAGGGCCTCGGCCACCGGTGGAGCCGGAGGTTCCAGCGTGGCCAGCTGGGTCGTGAACGCGTACATCGGGGCCGCTTGTTCATCCCTGGCGTGCTGGTAGTCGGCCATGGCCCTGGCGTACGTGCGGCGGCCGGTGAAGGTGTCGTCCAGTGCCCGCACGCACAACTCCGCGTCTCGGAAGGCGTCCTGGATGCCCTGTGCGGTGATGAAGTCCTTCAAGTACCCCGCGTCGCCGACCAGGGCCCAGCCGGGCCCGTAAGGCTTGCGGAAGTAGTTGGGCACAGCCATGCCCACCAGCCGTCCGACGCGCGTGGCTGCTCCGAGTCGCTCGGCGAACCGCGGTGCCAGCCCGACGGTCTCCAGGTAGCCGCCCTCGATATCGGCCCGGTTGGCCGCGAAGTCGCGCATCGGAAGACCGCAGATGACCACGGTGAGGTCCTCGTTGGTGGGCCAGGCCGCGAAGGCCCGGTCCGGTCGGATGTGCGTTTCGAAACGACCGTCCATCTCCAGGCCCGCCCAGTAGGCGTAGTAGCTGCACTGGATCCTGGGTTTGTCCCCGTACTGTCCTGGAGGCCGGTCCGCACCGGTGGCCTTGGCGACCAGCGAGTGGATTCCATCGGCTCCGATGACGACACGGGCGTACTCGGTGACACCGGCGCCGCTGGTGTCACCCTCCCGGCCCCTCCCCCTGATCCCGGTCACGGTGTCGCCCTCCACCACCAGGCCCTGCACCGTGAAGCGCCCGCGAACCTCTGCCCCGGCCGACGCCGCCGCATCGAGGAGGACCTTGTCCAAGGCGGTGCGGCGCGGAGCGTATGAAACGGGGTTGCCGGGAGCAGCTGGGGAACCCTCGATGGTGAAGGCCCCGAAGTCGAAGGAGTAGGTGTGGATCGCCGGGCAGCCGCTCGCCGTCACCTCGCAGAGCACCCCCACCTCTCCAGGGCTGCCACGCCCGGCGGGTGGATCAGATGAGTGGAGACGGTGTCGCTCGGGAAGGCGTCCCGGTCGACGAGGAGCACGCGGTATCCCCGACGTGCTAGAAGCATTGCCGTTGCGGAGCCCGCGCAGCGGGCGCCGACGATGATGGCGTCATACACCTTGTTCGTCATGTCCTGCCGCCTCCAAGAGAGGGTTCTGCGCGGATCGTTGCCCAGAGCACCCGGCGGCACGTGCGCCGCCCGGTGGCCACCGGCCGCTCGGACCTCATGTGGGGAAAACGCTAGACCGCTCGATCTTGCCGCGCTTCGGAAGAAGGACGCGTCCTTGGACATGGGTCGTTCTGCCCATCGGGACGCGCCATTACGACCTACCAGGTCAGCCGGGTTGCCGCGGGTTGACCAGATCGTTTTGATGCGCGTAGGCGGTCGCCGCGGAGCGCGAGGAGACCCCGATCTTGGCGAAGATGTTGCTCAGGTGGCGCGCGACCGTCTTCTCGCTCAAGAACAGGTCCTCGGCGATGGCCCGGTTGGTCTTGCCCGCCGCGACGTGCCGCAGCACTTCGAGCTCGCGTGCGGTGAGTCGACCCGAGGAAGCGGGCGCCGCGCCCACCGCGAGCTCCTGCGCGCGCAGCAGGTCGGTTGCCGCGCCGAGTTCCCGGAAGACGCGTGTGGCTTCCTCCACCTCCCACCGTGCTGCGACTTCCTCCCCCGACGCCCGGAAGGACACCCCGAGCAGCAGCCGGGCGCGAGCCGCCTCGTAAGGGGCGTCGAGTTCCAGGAACAGCTTCACTGACTCCCGCAGCGCCGCCCGGGCGCCCGCCGCGTCGCCTTGGGCCAGGAGTACCGCTCCCGTGGCGTGAGAGCTCAACGCGTCCAGCCAGGAGGTGTCCACCGTTGCCGCCGTCGAGGCCAGCTCAGCCGCGGCGTCCGCGGCGTCCGCCGCTTCGCCCGCGGCCAGTGCGATCTCGACCGCGGCGGGGAGCAGGAGGCAGCGTGCGGCCCAGTCGACGGTTCCGTCCAGCGCGGTGCGGACGCACTGCTCGGCCCCGCGGCTGTCCCCGCGTGCCAGCAGGGTCAGCGCGAGCCCCGGCTGGGTGATGTGCCCGCGCCGGCTGGCCTCGCGGTAGGCGTTCTCCGCCTCGGCGTACTCGCCGCGCAGCCGATGGAGCTCGCCCAGCTGGTAGAAGACCGCATCGGAGGACTGGGCGGATCGCGTCGCGCGCATCCACCGGCAGGCACGGTGCGCTTCGGCCATGGCCCCCGTCCAGTTCCCGTGCAGCCGGATGATTTCGACCCGGTGGGCGAGGCACACCCCCCGGTAGGGCACCAGGTCCTGTTGGGCGTCGCACCAGCGGGTCAGATCGTCCGTCCACTCACCCGCTCGGCGCAGGTCATGGACCTCGCGGCAGACGGCGATCACCGCGCAATAGGCGAGCCCCGAGACGATCGGGGACACCTCGCCCGCCGTCACGGCGGTCATCGCCTCGTCGAGGAGCCGGACGCCCTGCGGTACCGCGTTGAGCCGGACCAGGCTCTCTCCCAGGGTGACCAGCGAGAAGGTCAACAGGTCGGGGTCACCCAGCCGGGAGGCCTGGGCTACTGCTCGTTCCGAGATGGCTCTCGCCGCTGCCGCCTCGCCGGAAGCGAAGTGCTGGAGTCCTTCCACCGCCAGGAGGTAGCCCTCCTCGCCTTGGGTCTGGACCTCGGCGTCCAGCAACCTCCTGGCCCGGGCCGTCCAGCCGGCGCTGTGCGCCCGTTGCCCTCCGAGAGTCAGGGCGATGCACAGCCAGAACACGCAGCGGACCGCCCGGGGCACCTCTCCACGGCTCAGCCACGCGTGGTGGGCCCTGGTCCACGCGTCGCTGCTGACGGCGTCCTCGCCGGTCATATGGGCGGCGAGTGCAAGTCGCTCAAGGTCCTCGGGCCCGAGCGGCTCGCGGCGGTCGGATCCCGAGAGGATCTCGAAGGCGCTGCCCCAGGCGTGCCGCGCCATGGCTTCATGCAGCGCTGCGGCCTGTCGCATAGGCCAAGTCTTACAGCCCGGGGAGCGGCACGCAGGGCGCGAGGGCCCCGCCGGGCGTCTGGTGCCGGCCCCCTCCGGGGGGGGGGGGGGGGGGGGGGGGGGGGGGGGGGGGGGGGGGGGGGGGGGGGGGGGGGGGGGGGCGGGGGGGGGCGGGGGGGGCGCGGGGGGCGGCGGGGGGGCGGGGGCCCGGGCGCGCGGGCGCGCCCGCCCCGCGCGGCGGCCCCCCCCCCCCCGCGCGCGCCCCCCCCCCCCCCCCCCCCCCCCCCCCCCCCCCCCGGTTCAGTCCAAGCGGCGCCCTCGGTTTCCCGGGCGGCGGGCAACCCAGGTACGGATGGTGTCGGCGTACCAGTAGGGTTTGCCGGCTTCCACATGGTCCGGAGGGGGGAGCAGACCGTGCTTGCGGTACGAGCGCACGGTGTCCGGCTGGACCCGGATGTGAGCGGCGATCTCCTTGTACGACCACAGCTTCCGGTCGGTCATTCGGGCCACCTCCTGGTCCGTACCCCGGCGGCAGCCGGGAGGCTGTCGAGGGAGCCGGGGCAGAGACGCTGACGATCACTCAGCCTGTGCCTCCAGAACGAGGTGGTCAGACAGCCGGGGAGGGGCTGTCGACGGCCTGTGACCGAAGGGCCGCGTAATGCGGACATCCGTGACCTCGCTCCCACGGCTGTGACGGTGCGGACACTTGCTGAAGATCAGACAAGCGGCCCGGGGGTCGGTTGGGCACGTCCAACCGGCCCTCCTCCCGTCAGCAGTACAACGGCGGACGCTCGACCAGCTCCACGGTGGTGCGCACACCCGTGCGCTGAGCCCGCACCCCGGCCTCACAGACCGCCGCCGCCGCATACCCGTCCCATGCGCTCGGCCCCTCGGTGCGACCCGCGCGGGTCGCCTCCACCCATCGCTGGAGCTGGCGGTCATAGGCATTTGAGAACCGAACCGTGTAGTCCTGGTCGATCGCCCCGCCCCAGCGGCCCGCGCCCTGGGTGACCATCGACCAGCCGTCACCGATCCGGGCGCTCCCCGTCTCGCACACGGCCTCACACTGCACCTGGTAGCCGAAACCGCAGTTGACGAACACTTCCACGTCCACGATCGCTCCCCCCACCGTTTCCAGCAGCACCAGCTGCGGGTCACGTACACCCCGAGGCGCCCCCGCCGCGGTGGCCGGAGCCATCACCGTCACGGCGGCGATCTCCTGCCCCAGAAGCCAGCGTGCGGCATCCACCTCATGGACCACGGAGTCGTTCACCAACATCTCGCTGGTGAAGAAGGAAGGGGAGGAGACGTTGCGGTGACGGCAGTGCAGGAACAGCGGACGGCCGTGCGCCCCCGCGTCCAACCAGGACTTCAACTGCTCGTACTCCGCATCGTGGCGACGCATGAACCCCACCTGCACCAGCCGTCGCCCCAGCCGTTGCTCGGCCTCCATCACCCGCAACGCCCCCGCTCCGTCCGGGGTGAGCGGCTTCTCGCACAACACCGGTAGCTCCCGGGCGAATGCCTCGTACAACGCCTCCTCGTGCGCCGGACCGGGAGAGGCGACCACCACCGCCTGCACCCCCGGAGCGTCGAGTGCCGCCGCCACATCGGTATGGGCGGTGCAGCCGGGCAGACCCGCCGACAGTTCCTTGGCCCGGTCACCGTCGAGGTCGGCGACGGCGGCGACTCTCGCCCCGCTGACGTACCGGTCGATCCGCCGGACGTGGTCGGCCCCCATCCGGCCTGTCCCGATCACCGCGACCCCCAACGTCCCACTCACCCTGGTCACCCCATCCTCAGCCTGGGCCCGGCTCCCGGGCCGCACCAGTGTCCCGCGGCTGACGGCGAATGCCCATGGCGTGCGGAGACGGGCGGATGCCGTCAGCGCGCCCCGCACGCCCGCAGATAGGACCGGGTGCGACGGGCGATGGGGAGCGGCCGGTCCGGCGGGCAGGGATACATGTCCTGCTCCACGATCGCGAAGAGGTCCGCGTCCAGTTTCTCGGCGGCGGCCAACACCGGTTCCAGCGCCGGTACCCCGGAGGGCGGTTCACACATCACCCCGCGCGCCACCGCGGGCCCGAAGGGCAGTTCCTCAGACCTCACCTCGGCCAGGACCCGCGGATCGACCTGCTTCAGGTGCAGGTAGCCGATCCGTTCCCCGAACGCCTCGATCAGCTCGACGCTGTCACCCCCGCAGTAGGCGTAGTGACCGGTGTCCAAACAGAGCGACACCGCGTCAGCGTCGGTCCCGTCCAGGAACCGCGCCACGTGTTCCGGGGTGTCGACATGGGTGTCCGCATGGGGATGGACCACCACCCGCAGCCCGTACTCGTCCCGCACCTGGCGGCCCAGACGTTCGGTCTGGCGCAGCAACTGGTCCCACTGTCCCACCGTCAGGTTCCGGTCCTCCAGCACCCGCCCCGTCTTGTCGTCGCGCCAGAAGGACGGGATCACCACCAGATGGGACGCACCCACCGCCCCGGCGAGAGCCGCGGTCCGCGACACCTGCCGCCAGGTGTCCGCCCAGACCGCCGGCCCGTGATGGAGTCCGGTGAAGACCGTGCCCGCCGAGACCCGCAGACCCCGCCGCGTGGTCTCGGCGGTCAGCCGCACCGGATCGGTCGGCAGGTACCCGTAGGGCCCCAGCTCGATCCAGTCGTAGCCGGCCGCCGACACCTCGTCCAAGAAGCGCTCCCAGCCGACTTGGAGGGGATCCTCGGGGAACCACACCCCCCAGGAGTCAGGGGCCGAACCGATCCGTAGGCGGGTCAATGCGGTCTCCGCCGCGCAGGCGGGTACGGAGGAGGTCATACGCCCAGCTTAGGGACAGGCGAGTACAACGGAAGGAATGCCGATGAAGACCGGCCCCTTTGACCTGATCACGATGGGGCGGATCGGGGTGGACCTCTACCCGCTCACCACCGGGGTGCCGCTGGCGCAGGCCGAGACCTTCGGGAAGTTCCTCGGCGGATCGCCGACCAACGTCGCCGTCGCAGCCGCCCGCTTGGGCCGCCACACCGCGGTGATCACCCGCACTGGCGCGGACCCCTTCGGCGTTTACCTCCACGACCAGTTGCGCGCCTTCGGCGTGGACGACCGCTGGGTGACGTCCGTGGCCGACCTCCCCACCCCCCTGACCTTCTGCGAGATTTTCCCGCCGGACGACTTCCCGCTGTACTTCTACCGCCAGCCCAAGGCGCCTGACCTGGAGATCCGCACCGAGGAGCTCGACCTCGACGCGGTCCGCTCCGCCGCCGTGTTCTGGATGACCGGCACCGGCCTGTCCGCCGAACCCTCCCGCTCGGCCACCCTGGCCGCCCTCGAAGCCCGCGGGCGCAGCCCCCTCACCGTCTTCGACCTGGACTGGCGCCCCACTCTGTGGGGCCAAGAACCACCCGAGAAGCACTACGCCGAAGCCCTTGCCAAAGCCACCGTCGCCGTGGGGAACGTCGAGGAGTGCGAGATCGCCACCGGCGAGCGAGACCCCCACCGTGCCGCCCTCGCCCTGTTGGCCGGCGGCGCCCAGCTGGCCGTCGTCAAACGCGGCCCGGAGGGCGTCCTCGCCCTTCACAGCGACGGGAGCGCCGCCGAGGTCAGGCCGCTGCCCGTGGACGTTCTGAACGGACTCGGCGCGGGCGACGCCTTCGGCGGGGCGCTGTGTCACGGTCTGCTCGCCGGCTGGGACCTGGAGCGGACACTGCGCTACGCGAACGCCGCCGGCGCGATCGTCGCCTCCCGGCTGGCTTGTTCCACCGCCATGCCCTACCCGGAAGAGATCGAGGAGAAGCTGCGTTGACCGTCACCGCCGAACACGGCCTGGAGCGGACCGCACTGCGGCTCCTGACGCTCGGGCCCGAAGAGCCCTGGGTCCACCACTGCGGCGAAGCCGAGTGGATCCTGTTGCCCCTGACGGGCTCGTGCACCGTCTCCGTCACCTCGGGCCCGGAGGAGTCCGACGCCCCCGATCCCGCGGGCGTCGATCACCGCACCGCCGCCATGCGGGAGTCCACCTTCGAACTGGCCGGTCGGGATTCGGTCTTCTCCGCCGTCACCGATTTCGCCTATCTGCCGCGGCGAGCCCGTTGCCGCATCAACAGCAGTGCCGGTGGCCGCTTCGCGCTGGCAGGCGCCCGCTGCGGCCGTACCCTGCCCGCCCGCTACGGACCCGCCTCCGGCGTCCCCGTCGAGCTCCGGGGGCGCGGCAGTTGCTCGCGGCAGGTCAACAACTTCGCCGCGGCCGACACCTTCTCCTGCGACCGGCTGATCGCCGTGGAGGTCCTCACCCCGGGCGGCAACTGGTCCTCTTACCCGCCGCACAAACATGATGAGCAACGCCCCGGGGAGGAATCCGAACTGGAAGAGATCTACTACTACGAGATCGCTCCGCACGGCACCACCGAGGGCCTGGGGTACCAGCGGGTCACCCCGTCACCGCAGGGGCGCACCGACCTGCTGGTGGAGGTCCGTACCGGAGACGCGGTGCTGATCCCGAACGGCTGGCACGGGCCGTCCATCGCCGCCCCGGGGCACGACATGTACTACCTCAATGTGATGGCGGGACCCGGAGCGAACCGGGAGTGGCTGATCCAGGACCACCCCGACCACGGCTGGATCCGGGACACCTGGCCAGCCCAGCCCCTGGACTCACGGCTGCCGTTCTACCGGTCGGGTCGCACGGAAGGGGAGGGCTCATGAACGCGACCGACCGGCCGACCCCTTCCGGTTCGATCCGGCTCACCGTCGCCCAAGCACTGGTGGCCTTCCTGGCCCGCCAGTACACCGAGCGGGACGGCCGCCGTCACCGGCTCATCGCCGCCACCTGGGGAATCTTCGGCCATGGCAACGTGGCGGGCATCGGCCAGGCGCTGCTGGAAACCGGCACCGCCACCGACGGCGACGCCACCATGCCCTTCCACCAGGGCCGCAACGAGCAGGCGATGGTGCACGCCGCCGTAGGCTACGCCCGTCACTGCGGTCGGCTCTCCGCCCACGCGGTGACCACGTCCATCGGCCCCGGCGCCACCAACCTCGTGACCGGCGCGGCCCTTGCCACCATCAACCGGCTGCCCGTCCTGCTGCTCCCCGGCGACGTCTTCGCCACCCGTCCCGCCGACCCGGTGCTCCAACAACTGGAGGTCCCCTACGCCGGTGACGTCTGCGTCAACGACACCTTGCGCCCGGTCTCCCGCTACTTCGACCGCATCACCCGCCCCGAGGCCCTCATCCCGGCGGCCCTGCAGGCGATGCGCGTGCTCACCGACCCCGTCCAGACCGGGGCCGTGACCCTCTCCCTGCCCCAGGACGTCCAGGTCGAGGCGTACGACTGGCCGCGTGAGTTCCTCCGTGAGCGGATCTGGCGGGTGCGCCGACCCCGACCCGATGCGGAGGAACTGCGTGCCGCAGCCCGCGCCGTTCGCGCCGCCCAACGGCCACTGATCATCGCCGGCGGCGGGGTGCACCACAGCGCGGCTGAGGACGCGCTGCGTGCCTTCGCCGACTCCACCGGCATCCCGGTGGCCTCCACCCAGGCCGGCAAGGGCTCCCTGCGCTTCGACCACCCGTCAGACGTGGGTGCCGTCGGCCACACCGGCACCGCCGTCGCCGACGACCTTGCCCGCAGCGCCGACCTGGTGGTGGCCGTGGGAACCCGGCTGACCGATTTCACGACCGCGTCCGCCACCTTGTTCCAACACCCCGGAGTGCGCTTCCTCGGCATCAACCTCGACCCCTGTGACGCACACAAGCAGGCCGCCGAACCCGTGGTGGCCGATGCGCGGGTAGTGCTGGAGGCGCTGTGCGCGGAACTCACCGCCCACCGGGTCGCCCCCGGCTACGAGGCCGAGTACCGCAAGGCCAAGGACCAGTGGGAGCGGCTGGTGGACCGCGCGTACCGGGCGCCCGAGGAAGCGGCCCGGCCCACCCAGGCGCAGGTCCTCGGCTGTCTCGACGCGCTGGTCACCGAAGAGGACGTGATCGTCAACGCGGCCGGTTCGCTCCCCGGTGACCTGCACCGCCTGTGGCGGGCCCGTTCCCCTCGCCAGTACCACGTCGAATACGGCTACTCCTGCATGGGATACGAGATCCCGGCTGCCCTCGGCATCGCCCTGGCAGCCCCGCGGAAGCCGGTGTGGGCGCTGGTGGGCGACGGCTCGTACCTGATGAACCCCACGGAGATCGTCACCGCCGTACAGGAGGGCGTCCCCCTCAAGGTGGTGGTGCTGGACAACCACGGCTACGCGTCCATCGGCGGACTGTCCGGGGCGGTGGGCGCCGAGGGCTTCGCCACCCGCTACGTCCACCGCGGTCCGCAGGGCGACTATGACGGGATGCCGCTGCCGCTTGACCTCGGCGCCAACGCCGCCTCCCTCGGCATGACCGTCCTGCGTGCCCACACCATCGGTGACCTGCGGGAAGCTCTCGCAGAGGCCCGGGCGTCGGAGCGTCCCACATGTGTCTACGTGGAGACCGAAACGCCCGACATTGTGTCGGGGCCACCCCCTGCCCAGGCGTGGTGGGATGTTCCTGTGGCCGAGACCGCGACGCGTGCGTCGGCGGTCCGGGCCCGCCAGGAGTACGACCGTCAAGCCCGAGCGCGACGTCGCCATCTGTGAAGGAGTAGCAATGAAGACCGTCAACCACTGGATCGGTGGCAAGACCGTCGAAGGCGCGTCGGGCAACTACGGCCCGGTCACCGACCCTGCGACCGGCGCGGTCACCACCCAGGTCGCGCTCGCCTCGGCCGAGGAGGTCGACGCGGCGGTGGGCACCGCCCGTGAGGCCTACCGCAGCTGGGGGCAGTCCTCCCTGGCCGCCCGCACCAAGGTCCTCTTCGCCTACCGCGCCCTGCTGGACGCCAACCGCGACGCCATCGCCGAGCTGATCACGGCCGAACACGGCAAGGTGCACTCGGACGCGCTCGGCGAGGTGGCCCGCGGACTGGAGATCGTCGAGCTCGCCTGCGGGATCACCACCCAGCTCAAGGGGGAGCTCTCCACTTCGGTGTCCAACCGGGTGGACGTCTCCGCGATCCGCCAGCCGCTCGGAGTGGTCGCCGGCATCACGCCCTTCAACTTTCCGGCGATGGTGCCGATGTGGATGTTCCCGCTGGCCATCGCCTGTGGCAACACCTTCGTCCTCAAGCCCAGCGAGAAGGACCCCTCGGCCGCCAACAAGCTCGCCGAGCTGGCCTCCGAGGCGGGCTTGCCCGATGGCGTGCTGAACGTGGTCCACGGTGACAAGGCCGCGGTCGACGCGCTGCTCGCCCACCCGGACGTCGCCGCCGTCTCCTTCGTGGGCTCCACGCCCATCGCCCGCTACATCCACACCACGGCCTCCGCCAACGGCAAGCGGGTCCAGGCCCTGGGTGGTGCGAAGAACCACATGCTGGTGTTGCCCGACGCCGACCTCGATGCGGCTGCCGACGCCGCCGTGTCCGCCGCCTACGGTTCCGCCGGCGAGCGTTGCATGGCGATCTCCGCGGTGGTGGCCGTCGGTGCCGTCGGTGACACGCTGGTCGAGAAGATCCGCGAGCGCGCCGAGAAGATCAAGATCGGGCCCGGCAACGACCCGACCTCCGAGATGGGCCCACTGATCACGGCAGCCCACCGCGACAAGGTCGCCTCCTATGTGCACGGCGCCGCGGCCCAGGGCTGCGAGGTCGTACTCGACGGCACGGGCTACACGGTCGACGGCTTCGAGGACGGCCACTGGATCGGCCTGTCGCTGCTGGACAAGGTGCCCACCGACTCCGACGCCTACCGCGACGAGATCTTCGGCCCGGTGCTGTGCGTGCTGCGTGCCGAGACCTACGAGGAGGGCGTGGCCCTCATCAACGCCTCGCCGTTCGGCAACGGGACCGCCATCTTCACCCGGGACGGTGGCGCCGCCCGTCGCTTCCAGCTGGAGATCGAGGCCGGCATGGTCGGCGTCAACGTTCCGATTCCGGTCCCGGTCGGCTATCACTCCTTCGGGGGGTGGAAGGACTCGCTCTTCGGCGACCACCACATCTACGGCAACGACGGGATCCACTTCTACACCCGTGGCAAGGTGGTCACCACCCGCTGGCCTGACCCCTCCGAGACCCCCACGGGCGTCGACCTCGGTTTCCCGACGTCTCGATAATGCTTGACGCCTGAGACACCCCAAACACAGGACCCCCGGCCAACCCTCACCGGCCGGGGGTTCCTGCTGTCTCCGCCCGGCAGCTTCCGACCAGACAGGGCCATCCGACGCGCAAGTTCGTGCAAGTTCGGTGCCCGAGAGTGCCCGCGACACAAGCCTGCACACAGAGATCGTCAGCCCCGAACGAGGAAGACACCATGGCCCTGCACAAGCTTGGCAAGGACCCTGGGAGCAAGGACGGCGGCTCGCCCCCGATCTACCTGGACGACGCCACTGACACGTACCTGGACGGTCCCGTCGTTTGAGGAGCTTCTCGCTTTGACCGAGCACAGCGCGATCCATCTGGAGATGTGGGACGGCTACATGCAGTACGACCCCAGCTTCATCGCCTGGCAGCAGGGCCCAAGAGGCCCGCGTCCCCCCGTATGCCCGGGCGAGCCGTTTCCGCATCTACGAGCCCGGGGTGATCCCGGGCCCGCTGACGGGCCGACCACGCCCGCTGCTCCTCCAACTGGGCCTGGATGCTGTTGCTGTGATCCTTGTCGTCACTGATGCGCGCGGCGAGTGGTACGCGAGCCATATCGACACTCTCTGTCGGCCCCGCAGGCTCCGCATCCGGTGATGTGGTGTTCCGGTGACCTCGGTTTCCCCCGCAACCACTGACCAGCGCGAGACCGCTGACCGGCCGCCAGTGCGGCCCTTGGACCCCTGCCGTCGAACGGCGGGGGTCCTGCCGCTCTTCCCGGGACGAAACCGTCTTGAGGCATGCCGAGCCGTCACCCCGTCCCGGCCAGCTCCCCTTCCACAGCGGCGGGTTCCACCGTGCCGGCACGACGCCGTTGCAGGACCCACAGTCCGCATCCGACTCCGAGCAGCACCATCAGCACGCCGACTGCCGGCCACGGAACGGCGAGGAAGCGGGCCCGCGCGCTCTCCCCGGCTTCCGGGTGGTCTGCGGCGCTGACCGTGACGTGCAGGGTCACCCGGTCCAGTTGCGGTGCATCCGACCAGAGTTCGGTCAGGCTGACGCGCTGGCCGGGAAGCAGGGCCAGTGGTAGGTCCCGGGCTTCACGGCGCAGCACCTCATGACCGAAGACCCCCGTGGCGCGAAAGGAGACCCGTGGACTGACCACCGCGTTCCCGCGGTTGACCAGCGTGTACGACACGGTGGCACGGGCGTCCTGGGTCCACGGCAGTAGCGGTGCGCCCCGTCTGATGCGTACCTGTTCCACTCCTACGGCTGCGGTCACCGGTCCCGGGACGCGCACGTAGACCCGGGCGCCCACCGAGCGTTTCACTCCGACCTTGACCTTCCCCTGCTGCTCGATCCCCTCGACCTCGGTGTTCAGGGCGACGATCCCGCCCACGTGATCGCCCGGGCTCGCGTCCTCGGGCACCTTGAGGGTGAAGGGGACGTCCTTGTGCGAACGGGGCGGGACGGTGACGGTGTCGCGGGTGACCTCCTTCGGCAGGGAGAGCCAGCGCCCCACGTCCTTTGCCTCGCTCTCCACAGGGAGCAGGGCAAAGGCGCCACCCACGGGGGTGTTGACCGCGTCCGTCGCATATACCTGGAAGGTCAGCGGCCGGTTCGAGGAGTTGGCCAGGGTCACCCGGTCCTCGATCGTCGTTCCCGGCTCCCCCTGGTGGAAGAAGTAGGCACGACTGGTCGGCGAGGAAGTGTCCTTCGGGGGGGTGGGGTAGACGCTCCAGGTCCCGTTGTCCGCCGCTCGGGCGGACCAGCAGCCGGGCCCTGCCAGGAGCAGGACGGCCCAGGTGAGCAGGAGGGTGAGCAGAGGGCGACGAGCACGCATGCACAGGCTCCCGGAAAAGGAAGGGGCCGGGTGGCGCGGGCGGACCCGCACCACCCGGGGGTTCAGGCGATCGAGAAGGTCACGATCGACTGGTAGGTGTCGGCGAACATGAACGGCGGAAGTTGGATCATGGCGCCGCCGCCCACGGCGAACTCGCCACCGGTGAGCTGGTCCCCACCCGCGGCCTGGGAGGCCACCTTCATCGGGGTGTCCGTGATGGCGCCCGGTGCGCCGGCCGTGCACGCACTGGGACTGTCCGGGTTGGTGACGTTGCAGGTGGGTTGGATGCCCAGCTGTGCCCCGTCCATCGAGTGCCCGCTCGCCTGGTTCAGGAACGGTGTGCGGGTCACGGTCAGGTCCCAGCCGAGGCTGCCGCCACGGAAGTCCTGCACGGTGGCCGCGTGGAAGCTGCCGGTCACGGACTGGGCCTTGCCGTTGATGGTGACGGCGCCGAAGTCGAGGGTCGGCAGGCCGGCTGTCGGGCCCAGGGCCAGTGGCCCCGGCAGCACCTCGATGTCCACGGGGTGGGCGACGCCCTCGGCGGGCTGGATCCAGGTGAAGCGTTTGCCGTCGGTGGAGCCGATCCGGACGTTGTCCGCCTTCTTGGTCAGGGTGATCTCACAGCTGGCCGCGCCTGCGGCGTTCGCCGTGCCGGTTCCGGTGTCCCCGGTGTCGGTGCCGGACAGAGAGGCGGCGCAGGTGACCGCGCCGGGTGGGAAGTTGGCGCCTTCAGCGGCCACCACGGTGTCCGGGCCGCCTGAGCTCGGCGTGAGCCGCGTGGTGACGGGCACCGCGGGCAGGTCCTCGACCGCGATCGAACCGACCGGCGCACTCGGCCGCGGCTCGGGAGTGCAGGTGGTGGTGAAGGTGGAACCGAAGACCACCGCGTCCGTCACGGACAGGTCGATGGTGACGTTGACCGTCGTTCCCTCGGTGCCGTCCGGGACCGTGATCTTCCCGGTGAACGCGGCCGGGTCGAGAGGCACGCCCGGGGTGACGTCAACGGTCTCGGGCGGGCTGGTGACCGTCTGGGTGGTACCGCCCACCTTCAGAGTCATCTTGGTGGTGTTGGTGGAGGTGACCGCGAACTGCGGTAGCAGCGGGCTGGCTCCGGGGTCGATCGTGATGTCCACGAGGTCGCCGGCCTTTGCCCCGTCGGGCAGTGTGACCGTGAAGTTCTGGTCACCCGAGCCGTCCGGCTGGGGTGCCGGCGCGTCGCAGTTCACGAAGACGGCGGTGGTCTTGGTGGCCGCCTGCGCGGATCCGGCAAGTCCCGCCACGCCACCCGTCAGCGCCAGGGTGAGGGCTCCGGCCCCGGCGAGGATTCTTCGTCGGTACGTTCTCGTGCTCACTGGGTCGCGACTCCTTCGTCATGACGAGACCCTCCCCCCACCCGGTGTGCGGGGGAGGCCGAGCCGGTGCGGTGGCCGACATTGACGCGTCGCGGTGATGAGAAGTCAATGACTTGAAGTCGCCTGAAACAAACAGAAATTGATGTGCCATCAGTTTTTAGTAGTGGGTGTACGGGCGGGAAGAGGCGCCCCGAACGGCTCCGCGGGTGAAAGGCGGGAGTAGAGCAGACGGTTGGGGGAGGTCGGGGCACCGAAGCCCAGGTGCAGGTCGATGCGGCCGGTGGTGGCGTTCACGAGGAGGGCGTTCGTGGCCTGCGCAGGGGTGGTCCGTGGATCGGCCGACAGGTGCAGCGCGAGCGTTCCGGCCACTTGAGGGGCGGCCATCGAGGTGCCGGACATCACGGCGGTCGCACCGTCCGCCGCCGACCAGGCGGAGGCGATCGAGCTACCGGGAGCGAACAGGTCCACGCAGGAACCCGTGTTGGAGAAGCCGGAGCGGACGTCCACCTGGTTCGGCAGCAACCACCCGACATAGGTGGCGCCGACCGTGAGGGCGCCGGGGGCCGAAGCCGGAGAGGAACCGCAGGCGTTCTTGGCCGAGTTCCCGGCGGCCACGGAAGTCGGGATGCCGTAGCGGACGGTCGCCGCCACCGCGGCGTTGAGGGAACGGCTGTAGGGGCCTCCCATGCTGATGTTGGCGACGGCCGGCCGCACGGCGTTCGCGCTCACCCAGTTCACGGCGGCGATGACGGTGGAGACGGTGGCGGACCCCTCGCAGTCGGCTGCCTTCACCGCCACCAGCGAGGCCTTCTTGGCCACCCCGTAGGTTGCCCCGGCGACCAGCCCGGCCACATGGGTACCGTGCCCACTGCAGTCCTGTGCGGCGCCTCCCGGATAGGTCCATCCCCAGGCGGCCCGACCGGAGAACTCGCGGTGCGTGGTGCGGATTCCAGTGTCGATGACGTACACCGTCACGCCGGCCCCCGCGCCCCGTCCCGCGGTGTCCTCGCCTTCGTACTCGTACGTCCCCGACAGCGGCAGATCTCGCTGATCGATGCGGTCGAGGTGCCTGGGGGCGCCGTGCTGGACCGTTTCATCCGCCCCTTCGGGCAGTAGGACCGGTGTTGGTGCGCCGACCGGGCGGGTGGCTGGCTCCGCGGCGATGCGCAGCACTGCGTCCTGCTCGACGAAGGCCACCCTCGGGTCCGCGGCCAGCGCCGTGGCCTCGGCCCGCGAGGTGCGCACCGAGAAGCCCTTGAGCGCCGCGTCGTAGCGATACCCCACCTCCCCGTGGACCGAGGCCGCCACTTCCCGGGAAACCGCGCGGGTGGCCCCCTCGTGCAGGACCACGATCCAACTGTCTTGGACCGCTTCCCGGTCCGGAGCCAGGCGCAGTTCGCCGGCCGGGCGAGGGGTGGGCGCGGCAAGAGCCTTCGGTGTGGAGGACAAGGGGAGGGCGGCGCACAGGAGGGCGGCCGGAAGCAGCGCCCGAAGACGCCGGAAGGGGGAGATCCTCATGCCGCCGATGCTCCGTCAGGGCGGCGCGGTGCAGGGCCCGCGCCACGGGCGACGTCCCTCGACTGGCCGTACCGGCCAATCAAGTGGCGCGGCGCTCGGCCCGTGGCCCGTCCCGGCCGCGCCAGGGGTTGGTCGTGCGTGTCGAGCGGCGGCAGGCTCCCCGCCGCACGGTGGGTGGTTCAAGCGGCGCGCACCGCGAACGCCGCCGCGTAGCCGGCCCCCACCGGCACGTCGGACAGATACCAGCCCGGCAGGTCCGCAGCCGGGTAAGGCCCGCTTCCCACATAGGGCTCGGCTGCTCCCTCGGCGAGGCCCACGCCGGTGCCCTTCAGGTAGGCCTCCTTGCGGGTCCACACTCGGGTGAAGGCCCGCTGGCGCTCCCCGGCGGGCAGGGCCCGCAGTTCGGCGGCTTCGGCGGGGTGCAGACTGCCCAACACCTCGTGGAGGGCCACGGGCTCGGGCAGCGCTTCCACGTCGGCCCCCACCGGCCGTGTCGCGAACACCAGCAAGGCCAGATCGCCGCTGTGCGAGAGGGAGAAGTGGAGCTGTGGCGCCGGCGCCCCGCCGCGGAGCTGACCGGGCGCCAGCGCCGGTCGCCCGTGCGGGCCGCCGCACCCCGGACACGGTTCCCTCATCAACCGCACCTGGCCGGGATCAGTGCCCAGATAGCCGGCCAGAAGCGCGCGCAGGCCGAGGTGAGCGGCGAGGTAGCGGTGTCGGTCCTCGGCGCGGAAGAAGCGCCTGGCCTTGGCGCGCTCCCCCTCGTCCAAGGGGCCCGTGCCGGGTCCCGCGCCGAGCAGCCTGCCGTCCACACGCCAACCGGCCACCGCACCCAGGCTGGTGTCCAGCAGCCATGTTCGGACCTCGCCGTCGACGGGCGGCTCCCACGCCGCCGCCGGGGGAGGGGTGCCGGTCAGCACCGCCGGCGCGTCGGTCAAGGACTTCGTACCACCGTCGTCGATCACCCATCCAGAGTAAGAGGATCGGGGCGCCGTCTGCCCACGCGCACATCCGCGTCCCTCCAGGCGCACAAGGTGCCGGGCGGCGGAACGGCATTTCGGCGGTGCGCGGGCGGCAGGTTCGGTCGGGGTCCTGGCGGTGACGGCCCGGGCGTCCCCCGGTCGCCCGGGGGAAGACCCTGCTGGCTCGATCACTAGGGCCGGATCGAGTCACTGACCTACCATGATCAAGATTGCGAAGGGGGACCCATGAGGTTGGCGTGGTTGGCTTGGTTGGCCCATCACTGGAACGAACTGGGATACAGCCAGGGCCTGATGCGAGGAACGATCGCCACGATCGCGGTCCTGATCACCGCGGGCCTCGTCGCCATGACGCTCCAGCGCTTCCGTGTCCTCGCACTGGCCGCCGCGGGGTCGGTCGCCGTCGCCGGGATCGGCTGGCTGGCTCTGCACTGAGAGTTCCCGTCAGGGAAAGGCACTTGGTCTATTCTGCTGGCTACTTTGGCAAGGAACATACCCTGGCCGTGGCGCTGCCCCGAGTCCTCGTGTAGGACTCGGGGCAGCAGGGGGACGCGACTCCACCATCTGGATGGAGAGGCCGACCTCGCGCGAAGCGGACCAATCGCGTCCCCCGGCTCTAGCCCCCAGACCGGCCGCTGCGAGGGCTGAGACGATGTGGGCAACGGCGAGCACGGTGGAGTAAGGCCCGTGCCTCACACAGCTGGGCATCACGCGTGTTCAGGCCGCTCGACTAGTCGCGCACCACCGAGCAGGCCACTACAGAGCAGTGCGGGAGTGCCCATGAGATGCCGGCTCCGTATCGTGCGGGTGTGGCCGCCTGAGGGTGGCTGGCGTCAGGAGTCTCGCTGATTTTGACCACTGACGGAAGCCCAGATTCCGGCCTTGTGTGACCCGACAGCTACTGACCGACTAGTCAGGCTGTGAGTGTCTACAGCCGGCCAACTCGGGGCTGCTCAGATGGTGGGTAACCTGCACGACATGCGCATGGCCAGACCATACGGACGCTCCGGGCCTACCGGATGGGTCATTCCCGCCCCCAGAACGTGGGTCAATCCGCGGGCGTAGCCTGCCGCGCGCTAGGTGACGCTGAGGAGGATGGCCGCGAGTATCCCTGTGGTGATCAGGATCGACAGGACCTGTGTCGCCCACCTGCTGCCCCGATCGCTCACTCCGCCGCCCCGACCGGCTCGATGTTGCCCTCGGCGGTCGTCCACTCCAGCGCGTTCGCGCCCTGGACGTAGGCGACGCGTACCGGCCTGCCGCCGTGCTCTTCGTGGACCACGGCCCGCAGGATGCCCTCCTGTCCGGAGGCGATGTCCCGCACACGCTGCCGGAGGAGACGATGTTCCCCGTGGCTGAACGAGCCGAGGCTGCCGGTGGTCACTGCGTCGCCTCGTCCGGATCGGTGATGCAATGGCCGTGGCGGTCCTGTGGGTGTCGCCACGCGTCGGGGCGGGCACCGCTCGCCGAGTCGGGCGCGAGCCGTTCGGCAGATCCTCGGATGGGGTGATCGCAGAGGGTGCAGAACTGTGGCAGGCCGTAGCCGGCGTGGGCCCGCTCGACTACAGCCGGGCTGAGGTCCCAGGGGGTGCGCTCAGAACCATTCGACATCATCACTCCTGCCGCCGTTGGTGGGCCATGAGAACAGGGTGGCGGCACAGGAAGGCCCTGACTATCCGCGATTTCGGATAGTCAGGGCCATAGCCTCACGGCCCGTCAGACACCCAGCCAGGAGCCATACGACAGGAAACTGTCAGGCAGCTGACGGCGAGCTGCCTCCAGCCCCGCATACGTCTCGCGGACGGTCTGGTGATAGCGGGCCTGCTGCGGAGCAGCCTTACGCGCGGCCAACAGATTCCTGAAAGAGCCGTGCAGATCGCCCGTCCACATCTGCGCCCTGGCTACCTCCGCTAGATGATGAGAGCGCCTGGACGCGGGCCACCCTTGAGGGATGCGGACCTGCTGACCCTTCTCTGCCGCTTGGCCGTACTGGTCGAGCTCGGCCAGCACCGAAACTCGATGAACGATCACGTTCGTCGGACCGAACGCCAGATAATGCACGCCAGCCGCTTCGCCGGTGACGGTCGCGATGCGTTCAGCCTCAGCGAGGTGGCCCTCAGCGAGGTGACCGTTTTGGGAACGCGCGGCCATGACCGCAGCTCCGAGGTGGAGCTGGCCGGTGACAACGTCACGTTCCCGCCCAGCCTCGGCCTGTTCCACGATCGCCAGCCCGAGGTTGGTCAGGCGTTGCCCGGTGCGGTATTGGCCCTCACGGAGGTAGGCCAGGGCCCTGAAATAGCGGTACATGCCGGCCCAGGCGGCGGAGGAGGCGCGTTCGGATGCCCACTCCAGGCGTGCGAGGGCGATCGCGGCGAGGTCGCCGTAGCCGAGTTTCGTGGCGACGTCGTAGGCGGACCGGTAGCAGCTGGCTAGGAGGCACCACAGGCCGCTGGTGGGTGTGGTGTGGGCGGCGGTGGTGACCTCGGTGATGAGGGCGGGGAGTTGCTGGGCGGTTTGTTTGATCTCCCCTGCCCGCACAGCGACGAGCAGGGCGTCAGCGTCCGCGGTCAGGAGGGGCTGCGGGCGGGGGGTGATGTCGGGGTCGGCTCCGAGGTCGTAGACGTCCAGGGCCTCCCGGATGGGCCTTATTAGCACGTCTAGTTGGTCGGCTCTTAGCTCGGTGATGTAGGGCTGGCCGGTGATGGTGGCGATGTCTACGCGGAGGGCTCGGGCAAGGCATCCGATGACGTAGGGGCTGGCGGTTGTGACGCCCTGCTCTACCTTGGTGAGGGTGCCGTAGGGCACCTGGGACAGTTCAGAGAGCGCGCGTTGGGTGAGGTGGCGTTCGAGGCGCAGGCGGCGGATGCGTGCGCCGGTGTGGTCGTGCGGTAGAGCGTGCATACTGGCTCCGTTCTGACTCGACACCAGAACCGTACCCGGGTGCGCGAGATTGCCCCCTCCCCAGCGGGGAGGGGGCGTTGTCGTTTGTGGGGGGCTGGTGGTGGGGCGCCCCTGGGCGGGTGCCCCGGCTGGCCTCGCCAGGGGCGGGCCCGCTGGATGCCAGAGAGTAGCGACCACCCGGGACACCAAAACAGGGTGGCCGCCCAACCCCCGAGGGTAGGCTCCGGCACGACCACACACGCCGGAGGCCACCATGGAGCCCACCAACGCGGGACCGAAGCTCCCCCCGACCTACCCGCCACGAACACCACCCCCACCCAAACGGCCCGTCGAACCACCCCGCCCCGACACGCACGCCCGGGCGGGAACCCCCGCCGTCCGCCGCCCTGTGCGCATGACCGTCCGAAACCGGCGAGCCGCCAACTGGACTCTGCCGGCCAACCAATGGGCCGCACAGAAAGCCACCCGCCACGTCGAGACCAGCGTCCGCGCCTGGGGCTACGACCGCCCCCACGCCGACGTCCTCACCACCGCAGTCACCCTCCTCACCAACACGGTGTGCCACGACGGTGGGAAACGCGTCAGCATTCACCTCGCGGACCAGGACGGCAAACTGCTGGTCCTCGCGCTCAGCCACCACCCCGCCCCCGCACCGGATGGTGAGGAGATCCTCACCCAACTCGCTGCGCTCGCAGGGACGGTCAGCTGCGGGTCCGACGCGGCCATTGACGGACGTCGCCTCTGGGTGCTCCTCGACACCGTCAAACCCCGCCACCGCGCAGCCCGATAGCAGCGATGCGCCTGCCTCAGCGCCGCGCTCGGGTAGCGCCCGGCGCGTCGACCGCATGGCCGTCCGCAGGTGGCTGGGAAAGCGCTGGCCCCGGACGCGACAAAGACGCCCCCACCGCCTAAGCGATGAGGGCGTCAAGGGGTCAGGTTGGTTCGGGGCCGAGGTTGTAGAGGCGCATGCGCCAGGGGTAGGTGGTGTGGGCGTATACCGTGCCGGTGCCTGTGCCCTGCTGGGCGAGGACAACTGTGGCGTGTCCAGCGGCGATGTGCCCAGCGGCGATGGTGAAGAGCCACGCTGACGCGGATTTACTGAACGAGGGTGATGGGTACAGCTCCGGCGCGCCCTCGGCCAGGGGGCTGGCGGTGCCTGATGCTGCGTAGAGTGCGATGCCGCCGCCGGCGTCGAGGAGTGCGATGTCGAGGTAGCGGGTGCCGGAGTACAGCATCAGGAGTTCAGCGCGGACTCGGTCGCCCTCGGCTGCGGCGATCGAGCACTGTAGCGGGGTGCCGACGCTGGTTTCTGCGATCGTCATCACCGCGGGCCTCGTCGCCATGACGCTCCAGCGCTTCCGTGTCCTCGCACTGGCCGCCGCGGGGTCGGTCGCCGTCGCCGGGATCGGCTGGCTGGCTCTGCACTGAGAGTTCCCGTCGCCGACAGGCCGCGCGCGGCAGGCGCCGGACTCCTGCGGGCGTCCGCGGCTTACGGCGGCGCTACGCCCACCACGCTAGCCTTCCTCTGATCTGCGGAGAAGCCCTCTCGGGGGAGGGTCCGAGGTGGCGGCGTGAGAGTGCCCCCGGCAGGACTCGAACCTGCGGCCAAGTGCTTAGAAGGCACCTGCTCTATCCACTGAGCTACGGGGGCCGGTATGTGGCCATGGCGGCGGCCTGGGCCCCGGTGGAGTGGGGCTCCGGTTCGCGCCGGGTCAAGGATAGAGGTCCGGCCACCTTGTCCCGGTTGCTTCACTCGCGTGCCACGTTGTGGAGGTTCGGTGAAGCGGTCCCGATAATCGCAGGCAGGTGCGATTCTCGCACCGCTTTTGGCGCGCGCCGCCCCGGGTGTTGTGCAGTCGTTATGCCTGCGCCCCATCAGCCCTTTCTGTCCTGAATTGTCAGTCGGTATTCGGCCAGGGGTGGTTGTGGGTGTTTGTGTTCGCGGGGTGCGTGGATGGCGCCATTCGGGTCCCGGTCGCGGTTCATGTGATCATCCGGCCGTCATCAGGTCGGCGCGCAGAACGCTTATATCCTTCAAAATGTGTTCAGAATTGGGCATTCTTCGCATGTGGTGACCTTGGATGTACGGCCTCAGATGCTCGACGCCCTCTCCGCTCTGCGTGATCGGGTCGCTTCCGTGCGCCTCCCCCTTCCCCTTCCGGGGGCGCCACGTGCCCGTCAGACCAGAGCCGAACTGCTGGCGCAGCTCGACGACTACCTGATGCCCAGGCTCAAAGCCCCCGAGGCGCCGATCCTCGCGGTCGTCGGCGGCTCCACCGGCGCGGGGAAGTCGACGCTCGTCAACTCGCTCGTGGGCCGCCGTGTCAGTGAAGCCGGAGTGCTGCGGCCCACGACCCGTACCCCGGTGTTGGTGTGTCACCCCGACGACCATCACTGGTTCGCCGGGATGCGGATCCTGCCCGACCTGATGCGGGTGTGGTTGCCGCACCGGGAGGAGGACGTGGAGGACGGCCCCGCGCTGCTGCCCGCCGCCGGCACTCGGCCCGGAGCCGGCCCGCACGGCGGTGCCCGCCCCGACGGCGGTGGGCGGGACCTGCGGATCGAGACCTCCGCCGGCCTGCCCCACGGGCTCGCCCTGCTCGACGCGCCGGACATCGACTCCTTGGTCGTCGAGAGCCGCCTGCTCGCCGCTGAACTGATGTGCGCGGCCGACGTCTGGATCATGGTCACCACGGCTGCCCGCTACGCCGACGCCGTCCCCTGGCATCTGTTGCGCACGGCCAAGGAGTACAAGGTCAGCCTGGTGACGGTACTGGACCGGGTCCCCCATCAGGTCATCGGCGAGGTCTCCCACCAGTACGCCGCCCTCCTCACCCGTGCGGGCCTTGGAGAGGTACCGCGTTTCACGGTTCCCGAGCTCCCGGAGTCGGCCGGTGGTGGGGGACTGCTGCCGGCCACCGCCGTGGCCCCGTTGTACGCGTGGTTGGCGCACCACGCGCAGGACCCCGCCGCCCGTCAGCAGGCGGTCGGCCGAACCGCGATCGGCGTGTTGGACTCCCTGCGGGCCCGCATGCCGGAGCTGGCTTCCGCGGTCGCGGCCCAACACGCCGCTTCGGTGAGGCTTTCGGTCGCTGTCGACGAGGCGTACCGGCACGAGGGCCGCAGGGTCCGGTCGCGGCTTCAGGACGGTGCGGTACTCGCGGGCGACGCCCTCACCACCTGGCGGGGCTTCCCCCTCGACAGCACCGCCGAGGAGCTCCTGGACGCACTGGCGGCCAGTCTGGGCGCGCTCTTGCAGTGCGCCGTGGCGGCGGCCGACGAGCGCATCGGCGAGGCCTGGCGCGACGAACCCGCCTCGCAGGCGGTCCGACCCAGGGAGCCGGACCGTGAATCGGGCGAACGGATTGCCGTGTCGGTGCGGCGCTGGTGTCGGGAGCTGGAGGAACTCGCCGAGGAGGAACTGCGCGCGCTGGAGCTCCCGAACGCACCGGACGCCGAGGTGGTTGCGGCGCTCCTCGCGGCTGCCCTGCTCGGTGGCCGGCGCGCCCGGTCCGCCGGTGAACGACTTGCTCAACGCGCCGGCGCACAGAGCGCTCTGCGGCTGCGAGACCGCGGTGGCGAGCTTCTCAGTACCCACCTCGACCGGGTGTTGCGGGCGGAACGGGACCGCAGGGTCGCTCCCCTGGACGCCCTCGAAGTGACCCCGGAGCCGCAGTCCGAGCTGATCGCCGCACTGTCCGTCCTTCAGAAGGAGAGGTGATCCGATGACCGAGGTCTCCGACCACACCGACGACCGCTGGGACGACGGGCTGATCGCGCGCCGCTCCGCCGACCAGGAGAGCTCGCGGGCCCGGCGGGCCGGTCGCCCCTTCGACGGTCGCGGCGCGGCGGATCGCCATCGCGCGTTGAATGATAGGGACCTTGACGTGTACACCGACCGAACCGCGGGCGCGCACCGCGCCTCCTCCCCGGATCGTATGGGCGATATGGACCGTTTGGGCCAGCTGGCGGACCTCGGGGCGGGGGGCCGACGTGGTGCAGTCGGCAGGTCGGACGGAAGCGACCTGACCGATGCGCTGGCACGAGCGGTGGCCGGAGGCGCCCGGGGCTCGACGAGCGACCACGGCGGGTCGTCGGGCGGCGGGACCGGCCTCGACGGCCTCGACGAGTTCGGTGGCTTCGCCCCGCGATGTGCGGAGTCAGGGCCCAATGCCGACGCACGAGCCCTGCGGCACCGCCTCGACGCGCTCCGTCAACTGGTCGGCCTCTCCCGCACCCGGCTGGACGGAAAGACCCTCGCGGAGGCCGGGCGCGTCCTCGACGAGGCGGCGGCCCGTCGCGGACTCTCGCCGCAGCACACGGTCGTGGCCATCGCCGGGGCCACCGGAAGCGGCAAGTCCACCCTGTTCAACTCCCTCGCCGGGGTGAACATCTCCGAGACCGGCCTGCGTCGCCCCACCACGGCCGCTCCGGTGGCGTGCAGTTGGACCGACGGGGCTGCCGGCCTGCTTGACCGGCTGGCCATCCCGGGGCGGCTGCGCCGCAGGCCCATGCAGGGGCCGACCGGGCACAACGACGACACGCTGCGCGGGTTGGTCCTCATCGACCTGCCCGACCACGACTCGGCCGTCGTCGCGCACCGCGAACACGTCGACCGCGTCCTAGCGCTGGTCGACGCGGTGATCTGGGTCGTCGATCCCGAGAAGTACGCGGATGCCGTCATCCACGAACGCTATCTGCGCCCCCTGGCCGGGCATGCGGAGGTCACCTTCGTCGTGTTGAACCAGATCGACCGGCTTCCACCGGACGCCGCCGACCTCGTCCTCGACGACCTGCGTCGGCTCCTCGACGAGGACGGTATGGCGTTGGGTGAACACGGCGAGCCGGGCGCGACCGTCCTCGCCCTCTCCGCCCTCACCGGGGAGGGCGTGGGGGAACTGCGCGAGCTGCTCGGGCAGTTCACCCAGGAGCGGGGCGCTGCCACCCGACGGTTGTCGGCCGACGTGGACCAGGCGGCCGTGCGGTTGCGCCCGCTGTACGTCGCCGACGGACGACCCGAGATCGGCGAGACCACCCGTGCCGAGTTCGAGGACAGGCTCGCCGAGGCGGTCGGTGCCCGGGCCCTGGGCCAGTCCGCGGAGCGGGCCTGGCGCCGCCACGCGGGCAAGGCCTGTGGTACGCCCTGGCTGCGGCTGTGGCGGTGGTACGGGGCACGACGCGCACCTCAGCGTCTGACTCGGCTGGGGGATCCGCCGCCGACCGCGGAGGAAGCGGAGGTGACCGCTCGTCAACGTGTGGAACAGGCGGTCCGTACCGTCGCGGACGAAGCCGCCGCCGGGCTACCGACACCGTGGGCGCAGGCCGTTCGGGAGACCGCGGTACGCGGAGCCGAGCAGTTGCCCGAGGCCCTCGACGAACTGGCGGCCACGGCGGGTGCCGACCATCGGCCGCCGCTGAAGCCGCCGCGGCCCGCCTGGTGGCCGGCCGCCGTCCTCGCGCAGGTCTCCATGACGCTGCTCCAGGTGTACGGCGGCCTGTGGCTGGTCGGGCAGATCGTGGGGGTCCTGGCGCCCGACCTGCTTCCGCCGGTGCTGCTGATGGCTGCCGGGATCGTGGGCGGCCCGTTGGTCGAGTGGGCCTGCTCCCTCGCGGCGCGTGGACCGGCTCGCAGATACGGGCAGGAAGCCGAGCGGTGCCTGCGGGAGGCTGCGGCTGGCTGTGGGCGGGCCAGGGTGCTGGAACCGGTGGCAGCAGAGCTGTTGAGGTACCAGGAGGTACGTGAGCAATACGTTCGGGTGGCCGGATCGTCCACAGCCCGTCAGTAATCCACAGGCGCCAGCAGAGTTCGGTTGCTGGAGTCACTCTCTTCGAGGGGATCCGAGACGCGGATCCCCGGCCGATGAATATCGGCCACCAAGGGGGAGAGGGGATGGTCCTGGTGGTGCAGAGCCTGTTGACGCTGGTGGGTCACGTGGCGACGAGAGTGGACTTCAAGGAGGCCGTCACGGGGCCGGTCGCAAGGTTCCGTTTCGCGGTGGCCGAGCGGCGCTGGGATCGACGCCGAAACAGTTGGCTCACCGGTCCCACCAGCTTCTACACCGTCTGGGCCCATCGCGGTCTGGCGGCCAATGTGGCCGGTTCCGTGTCGATCGGGGAGCCGCTGATCGTGCTCGGTCGGTTGCGCATCCGCGACGAAGTCCAGAGCGAGGGCAAGCGATGGATCTCAGCCGATATCGATGCGCTTGCGGTGGGGCATGACCTGACGCGGGGCACCTCGGCCTTTCGCCGGGCACTGAAGGGCCCGGCCGCACTGACAGAGCCTCAGGGGGTATTGACCAGCTGACCGTTCGAGAGTGGGCGGGGGCTAGGATGCGCGGGTACTCACGGACATACCTCGCGTCGAGGGGAAACTGTGTTCTCTGCGCCTGTTGCGCGTTCCGCTTGTCAATCCCTGCGCCTCTCCGCCACCCGCGCGGGTGCGGTGCTCTCGGTGGTCGGGCTCGCAGCCCTGGGGCCGGCCGGTGGCGCCGCCGCAGACGCCGCACGAAGCGCTGAGGGCGCGAGCGCGACGGCCGAAGGCATGAAGGTGTTCGGACAGGCCGTCCTGCACGGCACCGACGGCGACCTTCGAATACCGGCGGGCTTGTACGACATGCACGTCGAAGGCGGCGGATCGCTCCAGACCTACGGCATCCGGGTACGGCAGCCTGCTCAACAGGAGGTGCGGTACGCCGAGACCCCCTGGGCGCGCGCAAGCGGCTCAACGAGCTCGACGAGAAAGGCCCTGGGGCGGGCCGCATGGGTGCTGCGGCACTCCTACCCGCAGGTGAACGACCTGCGTGAGCTGGCTCGCGCAGCGGGCAGCGGACCGTTGAGCGAGGAGGCAGCCGCTGCCGGCACCCAGGTTGCCATCTGGCGGCTGGTGGACGGGGCGGACGTCGAGGCGGTCGACAAGGCAGCGGAAAAACTGGCGGACCACCTCCAAGCCCGGGCGAAGTACCTTCCCGAGCCCCCTCCCTCACTGACCCTGACCGGCCTGCCGGCCCCGGCCCGGGCGGGGGCGAGCACCGGTCCGCTCCTCCTGCACACGGGTGCCCAGGAGGTCACCCTCTCGCTCGACCCGGAAGCGGTCGAGAGCGGAGTCAAGATCGTGGGCAAGGGCGGCGGCGAGCTGACCCAGGCGGGCGGCGGCGCACAGCTGTACGTCCATGTCCCCGAGGGGACACCGGCCGGTACGGCGAGGCTCACCGCGCAAGCTGCCGCACAGGTGCCGGTCGGGCGACTGTTCACCAGCGAGGGAGAAGAGGCCACGAGCGGGGCCCTGCCCCAGATCCTGGCGGGCTCCTCCGTGGCCACCGTGACCGCCACGCTCACCGTCACCTGGGTCGGTGAGGATGCCGTGGGTGAGCTCGCGCAGAACACGGGCGGGCTGCATCCGATGACCGTGGCCTCGCCCTCCCCCGCCCCGGACAACCTTGCCGATACCGGTAGCTCCAGTGCCACTCCGGTCATCGCGTTCGTCGCTGTCGGCCTGGTCGTCCTCGGCGGCGCGGTGGTCTTCCTGCTCCGTCCCCGGCCGAACCCGGAGGACGAGGCGGTCGGCTGATCGGTTCGGGCTACGGGCAGGGGGCGACAATGGCTCCTCATGCGAGCACGCCGAAGGGAGGGCGCTCGCCGAGTCCAGGGGAGCCAGCCGGTGTCCGATCGTGCCCAGTCAGCCATAGCCCGTCCTTCTTCGAGGCCCTCGGCCGAGGCGGTGGCCCACCGGATGCCGGAGCTCTCCCCGGTGCCAGCGGCCCAGACGGACGGCGGAGCCGGCCAGGACCTCATGGCGGACTGCGGCAGTTGTTTCGGGCTGTGCTGCGTAGCCCTGCCCTTCGCCGCCTCGGCTGACTTCGCCGTCGACAAGCCGGCCGGCAGGCCCTGCGGCAACCTGCGCAGTGACTTCCGGTGCGGGATCCACAGTCGGCTGCGGGAGGACGGGTACCGCGGCTGCACCGCGTTCGACTGCTTCGGCGCGGGGCAGAAGGTGTCGCAGATCACCTTCGGTGGTGAGGACTGGCGTACCGCCCCGGGCAGCGCCGCCGACATGTTCAGGGCGTTCCCCGTCATGCACCAGCTGCACGAACTGCTGTGGTATCTCGCCGATGCCCTCCGGCACGCCCCGGCCCGGCCCCTGCACGGGAAGGTGCGGGACCTGCGAGAACGCATCGAGTCGATGACGCTCGGCAGTGCGCAGGAGCTCGCCGCGATCGACGTGGGGGCGCTGCGCGCCGAGGCCGGTGCGCTGTTCTCCCGAACCGCCGAACTGATCCGGGCCACCGCTCCGGGCCGACCGCGCAACCATCGTGGAGCCGATCTCATGGGCAGGAGCCTCGTGGCGGCGGACCTGCGCGGAGCCAACCTCCGAGGGGCTTACCTCATAGGTGCAGACCTGCGGAGGGCCGATCTGCGGGCGGCTGACCTCATAGGCGCCGACCTCCGCGCCGCAGACCTCCGGGGCGCCGACCTGACGGACAGCGTCTTCCTCACCCAGGCCCAGCTCAACGCGGCCCACGGCGACGCGGACACCCGGATACCCGCCGCACTCTCCCGACCCGCCCACTGGGGCCCTTCCTGAGGTCCGCAGCCACGTCCGCCGACCCCGGCCAGCGGCCCGCGCGAGCGCGCGTGACCGCGACCCCGGCGGCCCGTCTCCAACCCTTTGCCGGGCCACCGCGGCCGACGCCCCGGGGCGTCGCGTACCCCGAAGTCGGGCGGTACGCGGGGCCCGCTGCCCGTGGTACCCCGGATCAGGGGTGCTGACCATACGGGTTTCCCCCCGGGGAGCGACGTACGGCAGTATGGGATGTATCTGCCCACCCATCGATCTGCCGGACGGTTTCTCTTGGCTGAGTTCATCTACACCATGCGCAAGACGCGCAAGGCGCACGGCGACAAGGTGATCCTTGATCACGTCACCTTGAACTTCCTGCCCGGCGCGAAGATCGGTGTGGTCGGCCCGAACGGTGCCGGTAAGTCCACCGTTCTGAAGATCATGGCGGGTATCGAGCAGCCCTCCAACGGCGACGCCTTCCTCTCGCCCGGTTACAGCGTGGGCATCCTCATGCAGGAGCCCAAGCTCGACGAGTCCAAGACCGTCCTGGAGAACGTCCAGGACGGTGTGGCGGAGATCAAGGGCAAGTTCGACCGGTTCAACGCGATCGCCGAGGAGATGGCGGTCAACTACACCGACGAGCTCATGGAGGAGATGGGCAAGCTCCAGGAGGACCTGGACCATGCAGGCGCCTGGGACCTCGACGCCCAGCTGGAACAGGCCATGGACGCGCTGGGTTGCCCGCCCGCCGACTGGCCGGTCACCACCCTGTCCGGTGGCGAGAAGCGCCGAGTGGCCCTGTGTCGTCTGCTGCTCGAAGCCCCCGACCTGCTGCTCCTGGACGAGCCCACCAACCACCTCGACGCCGAGTCGGTGAACTGGCTGGAGCAGCACCTGGCGCAGTACAAGGGCACCGTCGTGGCGATCACCCACGACCGGTACTTCCTGGACAACGTGGCCGAGTGGATCTTGGAGCTGGACCGCGGCCGTGCCATCCCCTACGAGGGCAACTACTCCACGTACCTCCAGAAGAAGTCCGAGCGCCTGAAGGTCGAGGGCAAGAAGGACGAGAAGCGCCAGAAGCGCCTCAAGGAGGAGCTGGAGTGGGTCCGCTCCAACGCCAAGGGCCGTCAGGCCAAGTCCAAGGCCCGTCTCGCTCGCTACGAGGAGATGGCTGCCGAGGCCGACAAGATGCGTAAGTTGGACTTCGAGGAGATCCAGATCCCGCCGGGTCCGCGCCTGGGCTCGATCGTGGTCGAGGTCTCCAACCTCTCCAAGGCCTTCGGTGACAAGGTCCTGATCGACGACCTGTCCTTCACCCTGCCGCGCAACGGCATCGTCGGCGTCATCGGCCCGAACGGCGCCGGCAAGACCACGCTGTTCAAGATGATCCAGGGCCTGGAGACGCCGGACTCCGGTGAGATCAAGGTCGGCGACACCGTCAAGATCAGCTACGTGGACCAGTCGCGCGCCAACATCGACCCCAAGAAGACGCTGTGGGCCGTCGTCTCCGACGAGCTGGACTACATCAACGTGGGCCAGGTGGAGATGCCCTCCCGCGCGTACGTCAGCGCCTTCGGCTTCAAGGGCCCGGACCAGCAGAAGCCGGCCGGAGTCCTCTCCGGCGGTGAGCGCAACCGACTGAACCTCGCGCTCACCCTCAAGCAGGGCGGCAACTTGCTGCTGCTCGACGAGCCGACCAACGACCTGGACGTCGAGACGCTCTCCTCCCTGGAGAACGCGCTCCTCGACTTCCCCGGCGCCGCCGTGGTCGTCTCCCACGACCGCTGGTTCCTGGACCGAGTCGCCACGCACATCCTGGCGTACGAGGGCGAGTCGAAGTGGTTCTGGTTCGAGGGCAACTTCGAGTCCTATGAGAAGAACAAGATCGAGCGGCTCGGCCCGGACGCGACCCGTCCGCACCGCGCCACCTACAAGAAGCTCACCCGGGGCTGATCGAGCATGGCCCGTCATATCTACCGTTGCCCCCTGCGTTGGTCGGACATGGATGCCTTCGGGCACGTCAACAACGTGGTCTTCCTCCGCTACCTGGAGGAGGCCCGGATCGACTTCATGTTCCGGCTTGCGCCGGGGGAGGGCAGCGAGTCCTTCACCGGTGGATCCGTCGTGGCCCGTCACGAGATCGACTACAAGCTGCCCCTCGTCCACCGGCACGAGCCGGTGCTCATCGAGTCGTGGGTGACGCGGATAGGCGCCGCTTCCCTCACGATCGGCTACGAGGTCAAGGACGAGGCGACGGCGGAGGAGCCCGAGAAGGTGTACGTCAAGGCCTCCACCGTCGTCGTTCCCTACAACCTCGCGCAGGGCCGGCCGCGCCGCATCAGCGTCGAGGAACGGCACTTCCTGGAGAAGTACCTCGACGACGAGGGGCTGCCCGACGGCCCCCGTGCGGCTCCGAAGGGGGCCGGCGGCGCATGACCGTGACCGCGCCCGTGGTGCTCCTCGCTGATTCCGGGGAGGCGGCGGACCTCGCCGCCTTCCTGGGGCGGTTGGTGCACTACGACCGGGCCGCTGCGGTACGGCTGCAGGCCGGCGGGGGTGCGCTGGCCGTCTTCGGCCGTCCACCCTCCTTCGAGGTGCTGGCGATCCGTACTGCCCGGCTGGCCGAAGCGGCGATCTTGGACCGCACGGTGTCGGCGGGTGAACTGCTGGAGGCGGTCGAGGAGACGTCCGGCACCGTCCAGATCCCCGGGGCCGTCACCGGCCCGCCGTGGGCCGGGGTCCTGCCACCGCGCGGGGGCTGGCGCGAGCTGCCGGGATTGCCGGGTTCGGACGCCATGCGTGGCGCGGTCGGTGCGGCGGTCGCCGAGTTCCGGGCCCGGGACGAGGCGCTGCCGGCAGAGCGGCGCAACCGCGCGGAGCGCGATCGTATCGGCCGGGAGATCTGGTCCCGCACGCTGGGAGGGACCGAGCTGCCGCTGAGGGCCGTGCACGCCGCCCAGGCGCTGGGCTTTCTGCGTCCGGTGCGGGCCACCGTGCCCGCACCGGACGCCGCCGGGCCGCAACCGCAGGCCCCGGCGCTCCTGGCGGCAGGCGGCTGGCTGCGGCTGCGCACCCCGTACGGCTCGGTGGCCACGCGGCGACCGGGCGGCGCCTTGGGTGCGCTTCAGGTCCGTCCGCTCTGAGCCGGGGTCCCGGGGCGCCCCTCGGGGGTCACTTCCTCAGCCGGCGGTGTTCACCATGGAGGCGGCGGCGTAGGTGAGGTACTTCCACAGTTGCTGTTCCTGTTCAGTGGGGAGCCCCAGTTCGTCGACCGCGTCCCGCATGTGGCGGAGCCAGGCGTCGTGGGCGGCCTGGTCCACCGCGAACGGTGCGTGGCGCATCCGTAGGCGGGGGTGCCCGCGGTTGTCGCTGTAGGTGCGCGGCCCTCCCCAGTACTGGATGAGGAACAGCACCAGCCGTTCCTCGGCGGGACCGAGGTCCTCTTCGGGGTACATCGGCCGCAGCAGCGGGTCCTCAGCGACCCCCTGATAGAAGCGGTGGACGAGCCGGCGGAAGGTGCCTTCGCCCCCGACCTGTTCGAAGAAGGTCTGCTCCTGGACGGTGCCGTGCGGAATCTCATTCACCCGACCATCGTCTCAGACGCCCGGACGGAGGACCCCGGTCCTGGGGCTGTCCACCGGGTACCGCGGGACGGGACTGGGCCTCGTCGTCCCGAGCGAGCCCAGCGCTGCTGGCAGGGCCACGTCAGCTCCCGGGGTTCGCCTTCGCCTCGCTCCGGCAGCACAGTGGAAGCATGCCCTCGCTGAACGCGCAGGAAGCTGCGCACGCCGCCCAGGTGCAGGAGCTCGCCGCTGCCGGCGCGTTGCCCGATCCGATGTGGCGGGCCGCCTTCGAGGCGGTGCCGCGCCACGTTTTCGTGCCGTACTACTACGTACCGCGGGGGGCGGGCTACGAGCGGCTGTGGGGTGAGGACCCCGATCCGCAGCAGCGGGCCCGCTGGCTGCGCGGGGTCTACGAGGACGCGCCGCTCGCCACCCGGCTGCGGGACGGTGAGCTGCTGTCCTCCAGCAGCCAGCCCTCCTTGATGGCCACGATGCTGCACGCGCTGGAGGTACGGGACGGGGACGAGGTGCTGGAGATCGGTGCGGGCACCGGCTACAACGCGGCGCTGCTGTGCCACCGGGTCGGTGATCGGCGGGTGAGCACCGTGGACCTCGATCCGGAGATCACCGAGTCCGCGCGGGCCCATCTGGCGTTGCTCGGCTACCACCCGGTCGTGATCACCGGCGACGGGGCCCGTGGCTGTCCGGCGCGCGCTCCCTTTGACCGGATCATCGCCACGTGCACGTTGAAGCGGATACCCCACGCCTGGGTGGCGCAGTGCCGTCCCGGCGCCCGCATCCTGGCGCCGCTCTCCACCGGCCTGGTCGCCCTGGAGGTGCGGGGGGAGGGTTTCGCCGAGGGGCGGTTCCTGCACGCGTCGGCGTACTTCGTTCCGCTGCGCGGCGGGCTGCACGACACGCCGCTCAGTGTGCGTTGCGGAGGTGGCTTGCCGACCGAGGCGCTCGAAAACGAGCGTTTCCACTTCCTGTTGACGCTGACGGCCGGCGCGGGAGGGCTCGGGCCGCGGGAGGCGGTGGAGCTGTGGCGTCGCGAGCGGCGGCCGGCGCGGGAGCGGTTCGGGGTGACGGTGCGGGAGGGGCGCCAGTGGGCGTGGCTGGACGACCCCGAAGGGCCGTACGCCTGGTCGTTGGGGGAGGAGCCCTAGGGCGTCCTCCCCCGCCTTTCCGTCGGACCGTTTCCGTGCGGTGTCTCAGCCGCGTCGGATGGTGATCGTCGTCCAGGCGCCCACGTGGACCCGGTCTCCTTCGCGGAGCGGGATGGGCGTGTAGGGCTGGAGGGACTCCTCGCCCCCGTTGATCGTCGTGCCGTTGGTCGAGTTCTGGTCGACGACGGCCCAGCTGCCGTCGGGCTGCTGGACGAGTACGGCGTGCTGGTGCGAGACACCGGGGTCCTCCGGCGGCACCGACAGGTCGATGTCGGGGGAGGCGCCGGTGGAGTTGCGGCGACGGCCGATGGTGATCTGGCTGCCGGACAGGGGGAGCTGCTTCTCCGGCGAGTACGCGGGGAGGTTGAGCCCCGCGGCTTCCGGGCCGCTGCGCTGCATCATCGCCATGAAGTAGTCGCGGTCCGGGGCGATGGTGAGGTACCAGGAGCCTGGTCCGCCGCCGGCCGCCTGTCCGCCGCCCTGGTACTGGCCGGGCTGCTGGTGCTGGTGCTGGTGCTGTGGCTGCTGGTGTTGCTGGTAGCCCTGGTGCTGTTGGCCCGGGTGGCCCTGCTGCTGGGGCGCCTGGGTGCCGCCGGGCGGCGGGAGCATCCAGTCGTCGCCGAAGGTGCCGGCGCCTGCGTCGTGGTGCTGTGGGGCCTGCGGCTGGCCGGGGTGCCGTCCCTGCTGGGGGTAGCCGACGGGGCCGGGCTGTTGCTGGTAGGGCTGCTCCTGGGCCAGCGGCTCAGCCGGGCGGTTGAGCTGTGAGGGGCGTGAGCCCTGGTAGTCGTAGCCGTCCTGTGGGGGCTGCGGCTGCTGGGGGTAGCCGGCACCGGGCATCGGGGCGCGTCCGCCACCGGGGGGCGCCGCGGGGTTGTAGGCGGTGGCCGAGCGCGTGAGGAAGTTGTAGCGGCACTCTTCGCAGAAGGGCGCCATCGCCTCGCGGGGGGTTCGGCACTGCGGGCAGAGCTCGGCGGCCTGGGTGGCGTCGCCACCGGCCGGCGGGAACCCGTAGCCGTGTGCGGGCGGCGGGGTGGGGCCGGGCATGGCGCCCGCCGCCGCGCCCGTTCCGGCCATGCGATGGCCGCAGACCTCGCACCAGTCGTCAGCTCCCGACTGGTGTCCGTTAGGGCATGTCGGCATGTCGGCCCTTCCCCCTTCCTCTGACCGGCCCTAGGGCCGCCCACTTCAGGTGTTGCTCGGTTGTGCTGTGTTCTTGTCGCCTGCGAGTCGTGCCTGCCGGCTGGCGCCGGCTTGTGCTCGTACCCCGGTCACGTCTTCTTGACGCGGACGGTCTTGGTCGAGCGCGTTTCGAGGGTCATCTCGTCCGCGTCCGCAACCTTTGCCTTCAGCCGCACAGTACCGGTCGGGGCATCGACCACGTCGACTACCTTCGCAAGCAGTTTCGCAGTGTCCTCGTTGCCGGACACACTCGCCAACTGCACGGCTCGCCCCAGCTTGGCCGTGGCACCGTCGAAATCTCCCATTTTGCGGGCCTTGAGGCCGTCTTGGACGGCGGCGGCGAGCTCGGCCTGCCCTGTGTAATGCGCCACTTGAGCATGGATGGCGGTGGAGGCGGCGACGTCCTTCGTCCATACCGCGCGGACCAGTGCCCGGGACAGTACGACCGGTGCCCCGCCCACCGGGTCGGGGAGGATCAGAGAGACCCGGGCGGCGAGCATCTCCTGGCCGACCTCGGCCGCCGGCACCCGCAGGCTGAGGTGGTAGTCGCGGGACTCGTCCCCCCACGAGCCGGTCGGATAGTCGCCGGCGCGGGCACCGGCCGGGGTGCGCCGTCCGGTGAGGTCGACCATCGAGGGCGCCACCTGCTTGACGAAGGTGATCTCCGCTCCGACCGGTGTCCACAGGCGCAGCGCGACGTCCGCCACGGCCTTGTCCATCGCCCCTTCGATCATCTGCCGGAAATCCGCCTCCAACCCCGAGGGGTCGGCCACGATGTCGGCGGTGCCGAGCAGCGCGGTCGCGATGCCCGTGACCTCCTTGACCTCCCAGTCGGTGCCCACTCCGCGGGCGTCGCAGGTGAAGCGACCCGCGCAGGCGTCGAGCGCGGCCCTCAGCTCCTGGGGGGTCTCGTGCTCGTTGCGGCCGTCGGTGAGCAGGATGCCGTGCCGGATGCTCGATCCGGCGGTGTCCAGCAGCCGGTCGGCCAGCCGCAGCCAGCTTCCGATCGCCGTTCCACCGCCCGCCCTGAGGCGGAGCAGCGCCTGCTTGGCCAGGGATTTGGTCTCCTGGTCGGCGATCGCCAGCCGGCCGCCACCGGGGTAGACCTCGCGGGCCACGTGGGTGCCGTCCACCACTGCGAACTCGGTGCCGTCACGCAGGACGTCGACGGCGGCGGCGGTGGCCGCACGGGCGCCGCGCAGCTTGTCCGGCGGGTGGTCCATCGAGCCCGAGCAGTCGACCATGAGCACGACCGCCGCCGACCTCCGCGTCGGGCCCGTGCCGATCTCCTGCTCCGCGGGCCGAACTGCCGCGGCCATGGCCGCCCGGCCGCCTGCGGTCCCACCCCCGGTCGAGGTGACCGTCACGATGGCGTTGACCTCTCGGCCGCCCTCCGGAAGGAATTCGTTCTGGTACACCTCGACCGAGAAGCGCGGAGCGCTGGGCTTGGCGAAATTGGCCATGGAGCGGTCTCCTGGGAGCTGAGCGCCGGACTCCCGCTCATACGCAGATGATCCGGGCGCAGGCGGACGATCGCGGACGTGTACGGACACGGACAGAGGCGGGTCGTGGGGACCCGGCGGACGGTCAGGCCGATCCTGCCCCCGGCTGCGGTACCGCGAACGGGAGAACGGCCACTGTTACGTTGTCGTGGCCACCACCGTCCAGGGCGTGTCCCACGAGGAGTTGCGCGCTGTGCAGGGGCCGTCGGGCCGCGTCGAGGGGGAGCAGGCGCCCCATCTCCTCGGCCGACTCCGCGTAGTTCCACAAACCGTCGGTGCAGACCACGACCACGCCCGGTTGGTCCGGTTTGAAGGCGACGGTGTGCGGCTCCACCTCGTAGGCGTCGGCACCGAGCCAACCGGTGATGGCGTGGGCCCGTACGTCGGCGTAGGCCTCGGCTTCGCTCATCAGGCCGGTAGCGACCATCTGGGCCGCCCAGGAGTCGTCCTGCGTCAGCCGTGCCGGGGGGAGCGAGCGGTCGTCCGGGACCCAGTAGGCTCGGCTGTCACCCACCCAGCCGATGATCAACAGACCGCTGGCGACCACGGCACCGACCAGGGTGCAGGCCGGGGCGTTCTGCTGGCGGTGCGGGTCCTGCTCCACCTCGCCTCCCTGTTCGGAGGCGAGCTGGTTGACGGCTTCCGCCGCAGCCATGATCGCGTCGTGCATGGCCTGCTGGGGGTGACCGCCGTTGCCGAGGACCACCCGGAGCGCCTCCCCGGCCACCTCGGCCGCGGCCTCGGATGCCTCGTCGGGTCGGCTGGCCGAGGACACGCCGTCGCAGACGACCGCGATCGTGGCTGGTGAGCTGTCCGGCAGAGCGGTTTCCCGGACGGCGAAGCAGTCCTCGTTGCGGTGGTGGCGCAGTCCGCGGTCACTGACCGCCGCGACGCCTGCCAGTTGCCGCTCGAAGTGGTCCCGCTCGGGCGGCTGGGCGTGCCCGCAGCGTTCGCAGTAGCCCTCGGCGTCGATCCGGCCACCCCGGCAGGCAGCGCACACCGGTCCGTCGCCCGCCGGCGGGGCCACCGGCGGGGCCAGCGGGTACTCGTCCGGCATTCCGTAGCCCGAGCGTGGACCACCGTGGTGCCCGGCGGTCCCGAGGCCTTGGGAGGGCGCGGGAACCTGAGGTCCCGCGCCGGGCCGGCCCGCGGGTACGGGCGGCGGCACGAGGGGGGCGTTCTCAGGTGGCGGCGGCACGGCCGAGAGGTCGTACCCGCACACTCCGCAGTACCTGTCGCCCTGCTCCAGCGGCTCCTCGCAGCTGGGGCAGGCCGACAGTTGGTGCCTCTGCGCCATCACTCACACCCACGTCCGGGGACGGAAACGGTTGGCCCGCTCCACCAGTTCGATTCTCTCCTGGCCATGCTGCGCCAGCCTGGCCAGTACGCGGTAGGAGCGCTCCAGTCCGAAACGCAGCCCGCGCTCGTCAAGTTGGCTGCCGAGCAGCATGGTCGCTGCGGGGCTCGCACCCCGGCTACCGGAGAGTACCCAGTCCAGCGCGGAGCCCAGAACCTCGGTCACCAACCGCTCACGCCGCACCGTGTCCAGGCCGAACTCGCCAAGCGCCTCGACCTGTCCGGCCGCGGCAGCCAGTTCGAGCCCCAGCGCCTGCCCGGCGGGCCGCCCGCGCAACCGCGCACGCACCGCCGCGATGCGGGCCGCCGTGTAGTGGATGGAGGACTCCGGTACCGACTCCAGCGTACTCACCGCGCCGGCCCGGTCCCCCGTCGCCAGCTGGACCCTGGCGAGACCGAAGGCGGCGCTGACGAAGCCGGGGTCGGTCACCCACACCAGTTGGTAGTACTCGGCCGCGTTGTCCAGCTGCCCGAGGATCTCCGCGCACACCGCGAGCGCCAACTTCGGCGCGGGTTCGCCGGGGAAGGCGTCGTAAACCGCGTCAAAGGAGAGCGCCGCGCTCTCCCGGTCGTCGGTGACCAGTGCCAGCACACCGCGGGCCCACACCACCCGCCAGTCGTCCAGATGGCTCCCTTCCAGGCCCTGGAGGACCGCCAGGGCCAGGTCGGGCTCACCCCGCTCCAGATGGGCCCGCAATTCGCGCAGTCGCAGCTCGACCGAGTCCGTGGGCGCCGCCCGGAGCGCACCCACCAGCTCGGCCGGAGCGGAAGCCATGAGTCCGGCCAGGAAGCCCGCATTGGGATCCTGCGGGTCGACCAGCGGCGCCGGGAGGGTGAGCGCCGCCGAGCCCGCGTCGAGCGCGGCGAGATGGGCCGCGCCACCGTCCGGCACGGGGGCGCCCCCTCCCGCAGGGACGAGCAGCGCGGTGCCCGCGGTGCCGGCCCCGGGGCCCGACACGGCGGCGCCGTGCGCTGCGGTCGGGAGCGAGCGGTGTGTTTCGGTGGCGCCCAGCGGTGGCGCGCCCGGCGGCCCCACGATGCCCGTCGCCCCGAGGGCGGTGGCCATGCGCGGTGGCTCGGCGGGGGAGCCCTGGTGCACGGTACCGGCCGGCGGCCGGGCGCCCAGCACGGACACGTCCTTGACGGGGTCGGCGAACAGCTGGGTGTCCGCCACCTTGAGTTCGGGGCCGAACAGGCTGGACAGCTGCGGCCGTGGCCGGCCGCTCTGCAGGGCCACCACCTCCCGCAGCACCCCCGTCAGCTGCTCGGCCATCTCCTGCGCCGAGGCGAAGCGACGTGCCGGGTCCGGGTCGGTTGCCCGTACCAACAGTCGGTAGAAGGACTCGTACCGGCGGAAGACCTCGATGTGCTCGGGGTCCGGCAAGCTGTTGACGAAGACATTGGTGTACCCCTGGAAATCGAAGGTCAGGACCGCCAGCGTGCGCGCCACTGTGTAGAGGTCGGATGCCACCGACGGGCCGGCTTCGGCCACTTCCGGTGCCTGGTAGCCGACCGTGCCGTAGATCGCCGACTCCTCGTCGTCCATCCGTCGCACCGCGCCCATGTCGATCAGCTTCAGTTGGTCCTGCTGCTGGATCGCATTGTCGACCTTGAAATCGCAGTAGAGCAGACTCCGGCTGTGCAGGTGACCGAGGGCTTCCAGGGCCTCGATGCCGTAGGCGCAGGCCTGTTCCACCGGCAGCGGATCGCGCCGTCCGTCCAGGGTGCGCCGCGCGTTGGCTATCTCCTTGAGTGATTTGCCGCCCACGTACTCCATGACGATGTACCCGTCGAGCGAACCGGTGCGCTGGTCGAGATGTTCGACGAAGTTGTAGATCCGCACGATGTTGGAGTGCTCGATCTCCGCGAGGAACCGCCGTTCGGAGATCGCCGCCGCCATCGCGTCCTGATCCCCGGTGTCGAGCAGGCCCTTGAGCACCACCCAGCGGTCCGAGACCGCACGGTCCACCGCGAGGTACACCCAGCCCAGGCCACCGTGCGCGAGGCAGCCGGCCACCTTGTACTGGCCGTGCACCACGTCCCCGGCCCGCAACTTGGGCACGAAGGAGTAGGGATGGCCGCACTTGGTGCAGTAGCCCTCGGTGCGCCCGGGCCGGCCGCCCCGAAGGCGGCCCACTGGGGCCCCGCAGTCCGAACGGGAGCAGAACCGCTTGCGTTCCGGCACTTCGGGGTTGGTGAGCACCGCTGCCGAGGGGTCCGGGCGCGGCACCTCGGGTACTGTGACCAGACCGGCGCCCAGACGGTTGCGGGTCGAGGCGCTGGCGGCCGATCCCGAGCTGCGCACCGACACCGAGCGGGACGCACCGGCGCCGGACAAGGACCGTGACAAGCGTCCGGACACCGATCGCCGGGAAGTCGAGGAACGCGAGGACGAGGAACGGGCCGAGGTCGAACGCGCCGATCCGGAGCCGCCGTCCGACGACCCCTGCCCAGCCGGGCCGCTTGCCGAACCCCGCCCGGAGCCCCGGTCCGCCCCTGCGCCGTCCCGGCTACCGGTGACGCTGGTCGCCGGGGAGGACAGTGCGGCGCCCGCACCCGACACCGGCGCCAGACCGCAGGTGTCGCAGTACAGCTCTCCGCCGCCGACGTCCTCGTAGGCACCCCCGCATTCGGGGCTCACGCAGGCGCTCGTCCCGCTCATCGGGGCCCTTCCTTGATAGCCCCCGGCACCGGCCGGGGGTGGCAGACGACGAAACCTCCACGGGACGGGGCGCAGGGCCGAGGCGCGCCGTCCGGGCGGAATCCTGGGTCGCGCCCCGCGGTTCTGCGACTCATGGGCGTCCCCCGTCGTGCGGCGGCTCCCGGTCCGCGGGGCCGGACTGCCGGGGCACCAGTACCTCAGCGGTGGCCTGTTGGTAGCGCAGTACCGCCTGTTCGGCGGCCCGCAGGTCGCAGGGCGCGCTCCACAGCATCCGCCGGGCGATGTCATAGCGCTCGATCAACACCGGATCCTCCGCCATCCCGTGCCGGGCCACCTTCGCCCTGTACGCATCGAGGCGACCGCGCAGTTCGGCGCGGACCGCCAGTGGTGCGGTCACCGCCGTGAGCGAGGCTCTGGCCCGCTCCAGCTCGTTCTCCGCCTGTTCCTCCAGGGACTCCAAGAGCGGCGAGAGCCGGTGCCACTGGGAGCGGCGACGGTACTCCGCGGCTGCTGCCAGCCGTTCTTGGAGCGCTGTCGGCGGCCCACTGACCGCGGGCACCTCGGAGGCAGCGATCTTGGCGAGTACCTCACCGCGTGCCAGGCGGGCCTCTGCCAGCGTCCGGTCGGCTCGCGAGAGCACGTCCCGCAGGCCGATCAACCGCGCCTCCGCGTCCTGCCGTACCGCAAGCACCGCCTCGATCTCCCGGCGCACGTCTTCCAGGGCGCGCGCCGCCCGGTCGTACCGACTGGTGTCGCTCCGGCCGCCGCCCGGAGCGGAACTACCGGAGGCGGGAGCCCAGAAGGCCAGCGGATCGCTGATCACCTGGGCCCGGAGCATGGTCAGGTCCTCCGTGAGCGAATCGAGCCGGTCGCCCGCCGGGTGTTCGCCCGGGCGTACCCCCACCGAACGAGCAAGTGACCGGGTGCGGCGGAGCTCGGCGGCGAGCAGGTCGATCCGGGCGGGCAGCGTCGACCAGACGGCGTCGGCCGTGACCACCATGTCCAGCGAGCGCGCGTAGAGGACGTTCATCCGGGAGACCATCGCCTCAAGGGTGAACTGTTCCGCCAGCAGCGACCCTCCAGCGGTCGCCCCGCCGGCTACGGTCACACTGGGGCCGCGCAACTGCTCGGTCAGCTCGGCCAGGTCCTCCCGGGTGGGCCAGCGACGCCGTGACCGGATTGCCCGGGCTCGCTCCAGAGCAGCCGCGTAGGCGTCGAAACAGGACCACAGGGCGGCGATGTCCGCATCGGTGGCCGCCCAGCGCTCCCTGGTGACGCCGGTCAGTTCGGCGCCTTCGAGCAGCCGGCGTCCCGCGTGGTCCAGGAGCTCCAGGAGGGAGGTCTCGATCGCCTCGTGCTCCGCCCCCAGCCTGGCCAGCGCACGGTCGACCTCGTCCCGATCCATCACCGGGCGTGCCGGCCCGTCGGTCGAACCGGTGGAAGGTCCCGTGCCGCCCATCGATCACCTCTCCGCTCTGTCGACCCGTCCCGGCCGGCTCCGCCCCTCGCGGACTGCCCGGTGACAACCGTTTCAGCCCTCGCGGTACTTGGGTGCCGGTGGCCCGAGGACGCCAGGAAGATCGGCTTCCAGCCACTTACGGTAGGCCGTCATCCACGGGCTGCCGGAACCGCCCTGGCGGTAGCCGTCGAGCACCTTGTTGACCCGGCGCACCAGATCGGTGGCTCCCCGATTCATGGCCACACCGTAGAACTCCTTCGTGAACGGCACGCCCACCAGTTTCACTGAGGGGTCCTGGGCGGCCTGACCGGCTGCGAGGGCGTTGTCCGTGACGATCCCGTCGACTTCGCCGAGTTGGAGTCGGACCAGGCAGTCGAGCTGGTTGGGGACGGTGACGGAGATGTCCGCCCCGAAGGACTTCGCTCTGAGGGCCGCCTGAGCCGTGGAACCGTTCGCCGTACAGATCCGCTTGCCTTTGAGGGTGGCGTCGTACCCCTTGACCGAGGAACCCTCGGGCACCAGGACTTGTTGACCGGCTTCGAAGTAGGCGGTGGAGAAGGCCACATCCGCCAATCGCTCGCAGTTGATTGTCATCGTCCGAACGACCACGTCGACCCGGCCCTCCTTGAGCGCCGGTATCCGTTGGCTGGTGGGGATCGCCCGGTAGATCACCGCGTCCGGGTCGCCCAGGATGTCGGCGGCGATGGCCCGCACCAGGTCGATGTCGAAGCCTTCGAGGTGTCCGGTGGTCGGGTTGCGGTAACCCCAGCGGAAGCTGTTCTGGTCCACGCCCGCCACGAGTTTGCCCGCCGCTTTGATCCGGTCGATCGTCGCTCCGTCAGCGCTGGACGGCGCAAGGCTCGCCTCCGGATCCGAGCAGTTGTCGGCCCGGATCTGGGGGATGCTGGCCCGGCTGGTCTGGGCCCGAGAGTGCTGCTGTGCCGCGCCGGGGTGTCCGTCCGTCGATGCCAGCGGCAGCAGCACGGCGGCGATCGTCAAGAGGCAGGCGAGGGCCATTGCGGTGACCCCGCCCCAACCACGCAACCGGCGCGCAGAACCGAGCGGCTTCCCCGTCAGCTGCTCGCCGCGCGCCCCGGGCGCACTCGCGCTTCGCGTCAGCATCCGCATCTCACCTGTACTCCGAAAGCCGGCGCCCGATGCCCAGGAGTGCGGCCACCGCGCCCAGGACCGCCAGCACGGCGGCGCCGATGGCCAGCCCGTCCAGTGCCCGTCGACCGCCGTCGGCAGCCCGGGTGAATTCAGCTTGTTCGTGCTCCAGTGCCTGGTGGATCGAGGCGTCCACCTCGTCGAAGCTCTGGCCCGTGCTGTTCGCGCTGCCCAGGACCTTCTCCAGGGCGCCTTCGTAGTCGCCCTGGTTGTCGGTTTCCCTGGCCGTCCGATGCCGCTCCGTCCACTGGAGCACCCCGGCCGCCGCCCGTTGGACCGGTTCGCTGCCGGCCCGGTCGTCGGCGAGCCGTGCGGCTTCGGTCAGACCGCGCTTCAACTCCGCCATCGCCTGGGCGTAATTCGAGTCGTACTTGTCCGACTTGTTGTCCTGGGCGAGTACGGCGCCCCGCGCCACCAGGGTGAGGTTCTCGTTCGCCCGTGCCTGGAGGGAACTGATCCGCGCGTCGCTGAGCACCTTCAGCGACTGTTGTCCGTGGACGTGTGAGTCGGCGAGCCCGGCTCGGGCCACCGTGTGACCGACGGCCAGCCACAGCAGCACCACCGTCGCAGCGCCGGTGGCGGCCAGCAGCCCGGGGTTGAACACCCGGTGGGTGTGCCGGTACGTCCGCCGCTGGACCCACACCAGCACGGCCAGTGCGACCAGTCCCGCACCGAGTGCGGCCACCGGCCATGCCTTCGCCCCGTCGTAGTCCTGGTAGAGCCGGCGGGTCTCCGCCTCGTAGAGCCGTTGGGCGGCAGGCAGCAACTGGGTGCTCATCTGCTCGTTCGCGTACCGCAGGTAGGCGCCGCCCAGCGGCAGCCCCTGGCGGTTGTTGGCACGGGCCGCCTCGATCAGGCCCGTGTAGCGGGGCAGTTGTTCGTTGAGCCGGGCTATCGCCTGCCCCGACTCGCTGGAGCCGTCAGCGGTCGAAGCGGCCCGCACCAACAGTCGGGAGGCCATGGCGATGTCCTGCTCGTAGCGTTCGCGGACTTCTCGCGGTTCCTGACCGCCGATGAGGAAGCCGCTAGCGGACGCCGTGTCCGCGTCCGCCAGGGAGCGGTAGATGTCCGCGGCGTCGGCGCTGAGTGGTTGGCTGCGGCCCACCACGTCCTCGGCGGCTGCCGCCCGGTCGGTGACCTGGTAGGCGGTCACCACCCCGAAGGTCAACAGCAGGCCGGCGACGACCGCGCCGATGATCCGCAGCCGCCCGGGTTCGGTAGTTGCCGCGGCTCGAAGCCGGTCCACGCCCTCCGCCCAGGCGGTCCGCCGTGGTGGACCGGCCGCCGCGGGCGGCGCCGCGGCGCCGGCGGCCCCGCTGCCCGGCTTGCTCAGCGTGCTCGATGCGTTGGTCACCTGACCTCCCCCTCGGTCGCGGACGGTGGGCGGGCCCGCCGCACCGGGGGACGGGTCCCCGGCCAGCAGTATGGCCGTAGAGATCGCCGACGGCAGCATCAATGACCGGATCTCCGGTTCCGCCGGTGGGATGCGGCGCCCCCGCCCGTCTATACGTCGGGACGCTTCCTTCCGGTTCCCGCGCCTGCCCGCGATCGGGCAGCGTCAACCCCCGTAGTGGCGGCGCACCCTGCGGTGTGCGGCGCGGTCCGCGTTCAGGGCGTCCAGGCCCAGCAGCGCGGCCCCGAGCACCGGTGGGGCGGTGACCACCGAAGGCTGGGCCAGTGGTGCCTGTTCGGCTAGGAGGCGCTCCACCCGCCCATTGAGTTGCGGGTGTTCGGCCGCCAGCACGCTGCCGCCGAGCACCACCGGTGCCGGTACGGTGAGCAGGCCCAGTCGACGCAACGCGACCACGGCCAGCGCCACCACCTCGTCGGCCATCCGCTCCACCAGGGAGTGGGCCACCGGGTCTCCGGCCGCGCTCACCGCGAAGAGCACCGGGGTGAGCTCGTGTCGTCGTCCAGGGGGGATCCGGCCCAGGTGAAACGCCTCGATCAGCGCGTACACCGAGTCCAGTGCGAAGTGTGCAGGCAGCGCCCGGGCCAGTTCGGTGTCCGCTCCCCGCCCGTCCTCGGCCCGGGCCGCGTACCAAAGGGCCTCTTCGGCCAGTCCGGCGCCGCCGCCCCAGTCACCGGAGAGTTTTCCCAGGGCCGGGAAGCGGGCGGTGCGTCCGTCCGGCTGCATTCCGCAACAGTTCACACCGGCTCCGCAGACCACGGCCACCCCGCGGGGTTCCTCCACGCCTGCCCTCAGCAGGGCGAAGGTGTCATTGCGTACGTCGACCGCTTCCGCCCAGCCGCGTTCCTCCAGCGCCTCGGTCAACTGGCGCTCCTCCACCGGCAGATCGACGTTGGCCAGGCAGGCGGAGAGATGTCGGGCCTTGGGCAGGCGGCCCAGGCCGGCGTCGGCAGCGGCGTCGCGGACCGCCTTCTCCAGGAGGTCCACTGCGGCTGCCACTCCGATCCGCGGCGGCTGGAAGCCGCCGGCCCGCGCGGCACCCAGCACCTGTCCGTCGCCACCGAGCAGTGCCACGTCGGTCTTGCTGTTGCCCGCGTCGATGGCCAGGACCGTGACCGGGCTGTTCTCCCGAACGGTCAGGCCCATGGCAGGTGCTCCCGGTTGTGGGCGACCAACCGGTCGGTGAGCGACTGTGCGAGGTCGTACTGGCCGACCAACGGGTGCGCGAGCAGCGCCTTGAAGACTCGCTCCCGGCCGCCGAGCAGGGCCGCCTCCAAAGCCAGTTCCTCGTACGCTGTGACGTGTGCGATCAAGCCCGCGTGTAGCGGGTCGAGCCGCGGCACCGGCAGCGGCCTGGCCCCCGAGCCGTCGATCTCGGCGGGAACTTCGATCACGGCCTCGTCGGGGAGGAAGGGCAGCGTGCCGCGGTTGTAGGTGTTCACCACCTGTACCGGGGAGGCGCCGGAGCCGTTGCCCAGGAGTCCGGCCGCCAGGTCCACGGCCGCCTCCGAGTAGAAGGCCCCGCCGCGGCGGGCGAGGAGATCCGGCTTCTCCGCCAGGTCAAGATCCCCGTACAGGGCCAGCAGTTCGGCTTCCATCGCGGCCACTTCGGCGGCCCGCGAGGGTTTGGTGCGCAGTTCGCCCACCACCTCGTCGTGGGCGTAGAAGTAGCGCAGGTAGTACGAGGGGACGACGCCCAGCTCTTCCAGGAGCCGTGTCGGTAGGTGCAGGTCCGCAGCGATCGCGGGGGCGTGTTCGGTGAGCAGCCGGGGCAGTACGTCCGCACCGTCGGGGCCGCCGATGCGTACTCCCAGTTCCCAGCTGAGGTGGTTGAGGCCCACGTGGTCCAGGTGGACCTCGGTGGGGGTCACGCCGAGCAGTGCCGCGAACCTGCGTTGGAACCCGATGGCCACGTTGCACAGGCCGACTGCTCTGTGGCCCGCTTGCAGCAGCGCTCGGGTGACGATCCCCACGGGGTTGGTGAAGTCGATGATCCAGGCGTCGGGGTTGCTGCGCCGCACCCGGTCGGCGATGTCCAGGACGACCGGGACGGTGCGCAGCGCCTTGGCCAGGCCTCCGGCACCGGTGGTCTCCTGCCCGATGCAGCCGCACTCCAGGGGCCAGGTCTCGTCCTGCTGCCGGGCGGCCTGCCCGCCGACCCGCAGTTGGAGGAGTACGGCGTCCGCGTCGGCGACGCCCGTGTCGAGGTCCGTGGTGGTCGTGATGGTCCCGGGGTGCCCTTGGCGGGCGAAGATCCGCCGGGCCAGGCCGCCGACGAGTTCCAGGCGGCTGGCTGCCGGGTCCACGAGGACGAGTTCGCTGATCGGCAGGGTGTCCCGCAACCGGGCGAAGCCGTCGATCAGCTCGGGTGTGTAGGTGGAACCGCCACCCACTACGGCGAGTTTCATCGGGTTACCTCCGGGGGTGCTCCGCACGGGCAGGCGGAGGGCAAACGGGTTGGAGTGCGCGGGCGGCTGACCGCCCGGGTGGGCCGTTGTGAGTCGGCCGAACGGTGGGGCGTGGGCGCTGGCTTCAGCCCTTCACCCCGGTCAGGGTGACACCCTCGACGAACGCCTTCTGAGCGAAGAAGAAGACCAGGATCACGGGTGCCATGACCAGGGCGGTGGCGGCCATGGTCAGGTTCCAGTTGGTGTGGTGCGCGCCCTTGAACGATTCGAGGCCGTAGCTGAGCGTCCAGGCGGCCGGGTTCTCGGAGGCGTAGATCTGCGGTCCGAAGTAGTCGTTCCAGAGCGCGAAGAACTGGAACAGCGCCACGGCCGCGATGCCGGGCTTGGCCATGGGGAGCACTACGCGCACAAGGGTGCGCAGTTCCCCGCACCCGTCCACCTTCGCGGAGTCCAGGTACTCGTTCGGGATGGTCAGCAGGAACTGGCGGAGGAGGAAGATCGAGAAGGCGTCTCCGAAGGCCAGCGGGATGATCAGGGGCCACAGGGTGCCCGAGAGGCCCAACTGCTTCGCCCAGAAGAGGTACATGGGGATCACGATCACCTGCGGTGGCAGCATCATCATCGCGATGACGAGCATCAGCGACAGGTTGCGCCCGCGGAAACGGAATTTGGCGAGTGCATAGGCCACTGGGATCGAGGACAGCACGGTCAGCAGCGTTCCGAGCCCGGCGTACAGCAAGGTGTTGCGCCACCAGGTGACGAATCCGGGTGCGTTCCAGACCTGCGCGTAGTTGCCCCACTCCCAGGTGCGTGGCCACAGCGAGCTGGTCAGCGCCTGTTGGTCGCTCATCAGTGAGGTCAGGAAGAGGAAGACGAAGGGGAGGACGAAGAACAGGGCCGCCGCCACGCCCAGCGTGTGGACGGCTATCCAGTGGAGCGCTGCGGTGCGCCGGTGTCGAGGAAGAGTCAGCGCCATGGTCTTAGTCACCTGCCTGGAGGAGTCCACCGCGGCGACGCATCAAGAGTGCGGTGAACGCCATGGCGAGGGCGAAGAGCACCAGGGCGATGACGCAGGCCGAACCGTAGTCGAACCGCTGGAAACCGAGGTTGTAGACGAGCTGGGGCAGGGTCAGCGTGGACCTGTCCGGATAGCCGGGTTCGAACTGTTGCCCGGAGCCTCCGATCACTCCGGCAGCCACCTTCCCTGCCACCAGCGGTTGGGTGTAGTACTGCATGGCCTGGATCACTCCGGTGACCACGGCGAACAGCACGATCGGCGAGATGTTCGGCAGGGTCACGAACCGGAAGCGTTGCAAGGCCCCCGCCCCGTCCAACTGCGCGGCCTCGTACTGCTCCTTCGGCACGTCGAGCAGGGCGGCCATGAAGATGACCATCAGGTCGCCGATGCCCCACAGTGCGAGCACGGTCAGGGCCGGCTTGGACCAAGTGGCGTCCGTGAACCAACCGGGTGTGGGTAGCCCCGCCGTTTCCAGGAGCGAGTTGACCGGACCGGTGCCCGGATTCAGCAGGAAGACGAAGCCGAGGGTGGCTGCCACCGGAGGGGCGAGGTAGGGCAGGTAGAAGAAGGTGCGGAAGACCCCGGCCCCGGTCTTGATCTTGGTGATCAGCAGCCCGATGCCCAGCCCGAAGACCACCCGGCAGCTCACCATGACGGTGACCAGCCACAGGGTGTTGCGCAGGGCCGGCCAGAAGAGTGGGTAGTCCTCGAAGACGTACGACCAGTTGGCCAACCCGTTGAAGGCCGGTGTCCGGAAGCCGTCGTAGTCCATGAAGGAGAAGTAGAGGGTGGACAGCAGCGGGTAGGCGAAGAAGACGCCGAAGCCGATCAGCCACGGTGACATGAAGGCGGCGGCGCGGCGCGCCGCCCCCCCCCCGCGCGGCCCCCCCCACCGGGGGCGTGGTGAAAGAGAGGTAATTAACCATAGCGCGGTGCGTGTCGATATGACGGGCGGTGTCGGGCCGACCCCCCGCCCCCCCCCCCCCCCCACCCCCCCCCCCCCCCCCCCCCCCCCCCCCCCCCCCCCCCCCCCCCCCCCCCCCCCCCCCCCCCCGGCGGCGCTGCACGAGCAAGGTGGGCGTGCTCATCGAGAGCTACTTCACCTTCGCGAGGTCCGTGTCGATCTGACGGGCGGTCTCGGCCAGACCGCCGGCCAGTTCACCGGCTGAGCCCTTCTCGTACCGGTAGCCGAAGTCCTGGAGGGTCAGCTGGTACTGGCCGCCGTCGGGCTGGGCGGGTGTGGTGTTCGACTTCGGGTGCTTTGCGATGTCGATGAACGTCTGGAACCCTTCGGCGATCTCCAACTCCGGTGAGCTGAGCGCCGCCAGGGTGGAGGGGACGTTGTGGATGCCGTTGGCGAAGGCGACCACCGCCTCGGTGTCGGTGGTCATGTACCTCACCAACTCCCAAGCAGCGTTCTGCTTCTGGCTGGTGGCCGCGATGCCCATGATGGTTCCGGAGAGGTAGCCCTTGCCGTAGTCGTCGACCTGGTCGTCGGCCACCGGGAGCGGGGCGGTGCCGATCTCGAACTTCGCGCCCGCCTCCCGCGCCATCGCCAGCCGCCATTCGCCGTCCAGCTGCATGGCTACCTTGCCCTGGTGGAAGGGGTGTTCGGCGCTCCACTCGTCACCGAAGGTGTTGCGATACCTCTCCAGCTTCGAGTGGCCGCCGAGCTTGTTCACCAGGTCCTTTTGGAAGGTGAACATCTTGGCGAAGGCAGGGTCCTTGGCGATGTTCGACTTCCCGGCGGAGTCGAAGTACGCCACCGGCCCCCACTGCGACAGGTAGTGCATCGGGGTGGTCTCGTAGCCGTGGAAGTTGGGCATGAAGCCGAGTCGTTCGTAGGAGTCGGCCGAGGCTTTGGTCAGCTTCTGCGCTACCTCGGAGAACTCCGTCCAGGTCTTCGGTGGTTGGGTGATCCCGGCGGCCTTGAAGGCGTCCTTGTTGTAGTAGAGCCCGTAGGCGTCGCTCAGCAGCGGCAGGGTGCACTGGTTGCCGTTGAACTGGGTGTAGTCCAAGAGCGTGGCGGGGAAGACCTTCGCCTTGTCCACCTTCGACTTCGCCAGGAAGGGGTTGAGGTCGACGAAGGCGCCCGAGGTGCAGAACTTGCCCACGCTGTCCGTGGTGAAGGAGGACACCACGTCGGGGGCTTTGGGACCACCGGCCCGGAGCGCTTGGTTGATCTTGTCGTCGGTCATGTTCCCGGTGACGTTGACCTTGATGTTCGGGTGGGCCCTGGTGAAGCGGGACACGTTCTCCTGGATCGCTTTCACCTCCCCCGGGGCGCTCCAGCCGTGCCAGAAGTTGAGGGTGACGTCCTGCTTGGCGTCGTCCTGGGCGCCGCCGGAGCTCTGGCCGGTACAGGCGCTGGCGAGCACCGATATCGCGAGGGCGAGGGCTGGGGCGGCGAGTCTGCGGATCCTCGGCACGGTGGGCTCCTTGGGCGGGGAGGGGTGGCGTGTGGGTGCGGTTCCTTGGTGCTTGGGTGCTGCTTGCGCTTTGGTGCTTGGGCATGGCGAGAGGCGGCTTGGTCCCGGGGCACGCGGGTGAACGTGCGGGGGCGCGGGTGCGCCTCAGTGCCGGGAGGTGTCGAAGACCTCGTCACGTGTGGCTGCCAGGGCGCTTTCCAACGCCCCGCGCAGCACGGGTCGTTCGCGGACCTCGCCGATCACCAGTCGGGGTCGCGAGGCGGCGAGCTCGGCGAGTTCGGCCTCGACCCGTTCTCGAAGTGGTTCACCGCCCGCGGTCAGGGTGGCGCCGGACAACACCACGATCTCCGGGTCGAGTACGGCGACCATGGAGGCGAGGCCCACCGCGACGCCGGTGGCGAAGACCTCCAGCAGGCGGCGGTACGGCCCTTCCGGCGCGGTGGCGCCGCGTTGCAGCAAGGTGGTGGCGGCGGCGAGCGGGTCCGTGGGGTGTACGGCTGTTTCGATGCCCAGTTCGCGGGCCAGGCGGGGTACCGCCTGGACGCCGGCGAGCTCCTGGTAGCCACCGGAGTTGGCGCGGGTCACTTCGCGCACCAGGGCGGTACCGGGCACGGGCAGGAAGCCGACCTCCCCGGCGCCACCGGTCCAGCCGCGGTGCAACCGGCCGCCGAGGACGAGGGCCGCTCCGATGCCCGCCTCGTTCCACAGCAGCACGAAGTCCTCGTGACCGCGGGCGGCCCCGCGGCGTTGTTCGGCGATCGCCACGAGGTTCACGTCGTTCTCGTATTCGACGGGCATCGGCAGGGCCGCCGCGAGGTCCGCCAGCAGGGTCTCGCCGTGCCAGCCGGGCAGGTGGCTGGCGTAACGCAGTTGCCCGGTGTGCGGGTCGAAGGCGCCAGGGGTCGCGATCACCAGTCGATGCAGGTCCGAGCGGGTGAGGCCGGCGGCCTTGACGGCGCCGTCCAGTGCCCGACCGACCCGGTCCACGGCGTTGGCGCAGGCGTCTGCCGGTAGTTCGTAGCTCCCGACGGTTCGGCCCGTGAGATCGGCGACCGCGGCCAGGATCCGCTCCGGGGTGACGTCCAGTCCGGCCACGTGGGCGGCGCGGGCGTTGAGGGCGTAGAGCTGGGCGTTGGGGCCGGGGCGCCCGCCCGTGGTGCCGGTTGCGAGGACGAGACCGGCGCTTTCGAGGCGGGCGAGTAGCTGGGAGGCGGTGGGCTTTGACAGCCCGGTGAGGGCTCCGATCCTGGTGCGAGAGAGCGGCCCGTGTTCCAGCAGCAGGTCCAGCGCGGCGCGGTCGTTCATGGCCCGCAGCACGCGGGGGGTGCCCGGTGTGATGGCCATGCGCTGCTCCTTGGTGTAGTGCCGGGAGGCATCCGAGGATGACTGTTAGGAAACCTTCCTGTCTCCTGTTCAGGAACTTAGGGTGCTCGGACCGGGGCCGTCAATGCTTTGCGCCCCCGCAACAGGTCTGAACCTGTCCGCGAGGGCGCAAGAGGGTGGTGCTGGACTGCCCGCGGGGGCTACTTCGCGAGCTTCGTGGTGGCCGAAGCCGGGATCGCAGACGCGGCGATGGACTGCGGGGAGATCGGATTGGCCAGGGCCGAAGGCGGCGCGACGCCCGCCGAGGCGTCCACCGCGGAGTCGGCGTCCTCGGTTGCCGGAGCGCCGCCGACGATGGAGATGTCCGCCCGGTCGAAGGCCTCCTTGATTCGCCAGCGGAGCTCACGTTCGACGGCCAGGTGCTGTCCGGGCATCGTCTTCGCGGAGATGCGGACCGTCATGGAGGCCAGCAACACCTCCGACAGGCCGAGGACCTCCACCGGGCCCCACAGCCGCTCGTTCCACGGCTCCTCCTTGGACATCGCCCCCCCGACCTCCGCCATCAACTGGCGGATTCGGCGGAGGTCCTCACTCGGCTTGACCTGCACGTCCAGGCTCGCGGTGGCCCATCCCTGGCTGAGGTTGCCGATGCGCTTGACCTCGCCGTTGCGCAGGTACCAGATCTCGCCGTTGTCACCGCGCAGCTTCGTCACGCGCAACCCCACCTCGATGACCTCGCCGGAGGCGACACCGGCATCCACCTTGTCGCCGACCCCGTACTGGTCCTCAAGGATCATGAACACCCCGGAGAGGAAGTCCGTCACCAGGTTGCGGGCGCCGAAGCCGATGGCCACGCCGGCCACGCCGGCACTCGCCAGCAGGGGGCCGAGGTTGATCTGGAGTGCCCCCAGCACCATCAACCCAGCCGTGCCCATGATCAGGAAGGACGCGACGGACCGGAGCACCGAGCCGATCGCTTCGGAGCGCTGTCTGCGGCGCTCCGCGTTCACCAGCATCCCGCCGAGCACCGTGCCCTCCACGGCGTCGACCCCGCGGTTCATCCGACATATGAGCTTGGTGATGCCCCGGCGCACCGCCGACCGGAGCACCGCCGCGATCACGACGATCAGCAGGATCTTCAGGCCCACGTTGAGCCAGTTGGACCAGTTCTCCTCGACGTACCCGGCCGCGTCACTGGCGGTCTGCTGGGCCTCCAGAAGGGTGGCGGCCGGGGCTTCGGGAGTGGTGGCGGCCAGAGCCAGCAGGTCGGCGGGCCAGGACACGACGGAGACCTCCATATGAGCCGTCCACCCGCGCGGACTGAGCGGTGTGGCCAGGCCCATAACAGTATCCGGGCATCGAGCCTCCGTTTGCCGCGTTGTTCGAGGGAGAGCAAAGGCGGGCCGGGGGATCACGCGGAGGAGGCGCTCCACCGCACCGGGTGACCCCCGGCGGGGAAAATCCCCTCGTCCCGTTACTGGTACGTGGTGGCGCTACGACCAGCCATAAGGAGAGACTGAGAGCAGATCGTCCCGGCGCGAGCCACGCGCCGCCGGCGTACAAGGAGGCATGTCCGTGCCGCACGTCCTGGTCCTCAACGCGTCGTACGAGCCGCTCGGCGTCGTACCGCTCCGCCGCGCGCTCGTCCTCGTCCTGGAGAACAAGGCAATCTGCCTAGAGGAATCCGGCGCCTTTTTGCACAGTGCCACCAGAGCCGTCCCCGCGCCCAGCGTGGTGCGGCTCAGACGCTTCGTGCGGGTCCCTTACCGGGGGCCCGTTCCGCTCACCCGCCGTGCGCTCTTCGCCCGGGACGGCGGTCGTTGCATGTACTGCGGCGGCGTCGCGACCAGCGTCGACCACGTCGTCCCGCGCAGTCGCGGTGGTCAGCACGCCTGGGACAACGTCGTGGCGGCCTGTCGGCGGTGCAACCACGTCAAGGCCGACCGCCACCTGGTGGACCTCGGTTGGCGACTGCGCCATCAGCCAGCCCCGCCCGCGGGCCTGGCCTGGCGCATCATCGGCACCGGGCACCGCGACCCGCGCTGGATGCCCTACCTCCAGCCCTACGGCGCGGCGGACGCCATGGCGCGCATCGACGGGGTCTCCGCCTGACGGTGCCGGGGCAGTGCCCGTGGGGGTGGGGTCGACCCGCACGGATCGACCCCACCCCAGGGGTGCAGCGGGCGGTCCGCGTCACCTCAGTCCTCGGGCGCCGTGGACTCCTCCGGGGTGCGCTCCGGCTCGACCGCGTAGGCCTCCACGGCGAACAGCGAGCACCCGTAGCGGGCATCGGCGCGGCGATCACAGGAAACCCGCAGGTAGCGGGAGTCCGGCGCATCCATCCGCACCGACTCGCGGCCCCCGGGGCCGTCGTCGACCTGTGCTGCGGTGCGCCAGGTCTGGCCGTCGGCAGAGACCTCGATCCGGTAGCCGGAAGCGTGGGCTTCCTGCCAGTGCAGCACCACTCGGCCCAGCCGGACGGGAGCGGCCAGCTGGGTCTGCCACCAAGCGCCGTCCTCGGCAGGAGAGGACCAGCGGGTTTCCGGGTCCCCGTCGGCCGCTGCCGCGGCAGGGAAGTCCGGGGTCTCGTCCGCCGAGGAGGAGGGCGTCGAGCCCGGTACCAGGTCCGGGCCGCCCGTCCGGGGGAAGGCCCGTACGGTCAGCACCCGCTGCTGGCCGGCGAAGGCCACCGGCACCTGGTAGGTGCCGGCCGGCGTACCGGTCGGCACGGTGACCTCCACCGGAACCGCCAACTTGGTGCCGCGCGGCAGCGTGGTCTGCTCGGGCACCTTGACCTCGATGCCCCGGGGGGCCTTCGCTGTCAAGGTGCCGCGGACATCGCCCGGACGTACCGCGGAGATTTCGGCGGCCACCCGCTGGGGGCCGCCGCCGATCTCGGCGTCGGTGCGGCCACCGCCGCCCAGTTCCAGTCGGGCGTCCGGCTCGTCCTCGAACCAGGGCACCACCTTGTGCACCTCGGGCGCCTGCCCGGCCCAGGCCAGCCGTATGGCATCGGCCCGTAGGCCCTTGGTGGCGGCCTGGGTCCATCCGCTGGGGGAGACCCGGCCGATCGCCCGCCAGCCCTCGCCCGGCACGTGTGCCTCCACGGTGGCACCGCGGTCCGGGCCCGGCCCGGTCATCACGGTCACCGCCTCCACGGGGCGGGGCCTATCCATCTGCACCGTGAAGGAGGCGGCGTCCTTGGACACCGTCCCGGTGCTCCGGCTCGCACCCGTCCAGGCGTCGGACTCCTCGGCCGCCTTGGCCAGGAACGGATCGAGGACGCCCTTGCCGAGCGTCACCGGAGCTGCATCGATCTTCGCCCGCACCGCGCGCAGTTCCAGAGTCCCCCGCCAGGCGCCCGCGCCGTCGCCGTGGGCCTGGGCGCGCAGCAACTCCACTGCGTGAATCCCCGCTCGCCCATAGCGGGCCAACTGCTCGCTCCACGGGCCGATCTCCTCCGCCAGGGTGCCCTCGGCGGGCCCGGTCAGCCGGTCCGGGGCCTGGCTCATCACCGCGAAGGAGTCCCGTAGCCGGTCCGCGGCCCGATCGAGGGCAGTGCGGTTGCCGCTGGAGCGGGCCTGCCAGAACTCCGCGATCAGTGGCCGCAGATATCCGGACTCGCTACCTCCGAGTGAGGAGGAGGCGGCGTTCCGGGCGAGTGCCGCCAGCGCGTCACGGCTCCTGCGGTCACCGCCGGCGAGTTCGTCGATGGCGGCTTCCCAGGAGGCGCGGGGCTGGTAGCCGCGGGGGTTCCAGGCGAAGTCGGCGGCGGTGAACAACGGGATGCGAGAGATGGCCGGCTGCTCCATCGCATTGGCCAGCAGCGCGGCGGAGCCGCCCGCGACCGCTGGGTCGCGGCCGGTGTAGGGGCCGAGGAAGAGCCGGTCCTGTGCCCAGTCGTTGACCGGGTAGTTGTCCATGGTGGCCACCGGGTGCCCGAACACCGATCGCGCCTGGGCCAGTTCGCCGCCCGTGATGGTGCGGGGCAGGACTCCCACGCCCGTCCAGGCCACTTCGATGCTCGGTGCGAGGAACTTGGCCAGGGCGGCGCGATAGGGGGTCGTGCCTTCCTGGTAGTACTCCGTGGGCATGACGGACAGCGGTGCCGCGTCCGGGTGGCGGCGGGCCAGCTCGGCGGCCACCTCGTTGGCCACCGCGGAGTGCGCCCGGGCCGCAGCCTCGGGCCCGGAGCCGAACCGGTCCTGGTCAGCCCCACAGTGCCACTCGGTGTAACTGACGTCCTGGAACTGCAACTGGAAGGCGCGCACCCCAAGGCTCCACATGGTGTCGAGCTTGTGCAGCAGCGCGGCCACGTCCTTCGCCGAGGCCAGGCACATGGCCTGGGCAGGCGCCACCGACCAGGCGAACGTGACGTGGTTGGCGCGGGCCCGCTCGGTCAACGCCCGGAAGTCCTGGGCCTGGGAAGCCGGGTAGTCCTCGCGCCACCGGTCCTGGCGGAAGGCGTCGTCACCCGGCGCGTACAGGTAGCGGTTCTGCTTGGTTCGCCCCATGAAGTCCATTTGGGCCAAGCGCTGTTCCCGGCTCCACGGCTGCCCGTAGAAGCCCTCCGTGATGCCGCGCACGGCCGCGGTGGGCCAGTCGCGGATCTGCACTGCCGGTAGGGTCCCGCCGGTCGGGGTCCCGGCTCGGCCGCCGCCCGGCAGCAACTGGCGCAGTGTCTGCACCGCGTGGAAGAAGCCGTCCTGGTCCGTGCCGACGAGCGCGACCGTGTCCCGACCGCCGGCCCGGCCCACCGCGATGCGGTAGCCACCGGCCGGAAGGTCACCGGGGGCGGTGGCGCCGAGCTGGGTCAGTGCGGTCAGTGCGTCGGGGCCCTGGGCTCTGATGACCGTACCGGTCGGCGGGAGGGCCTCCAGCGGCGTCCGCTGGTGCAGGGTGCGCACTCCGGCGGCGCGCAGTGCGGAGCGCAGGGCGTCCGCCGCGTACGGGTCGGCGCCCGCAGGGACCACCAGGGTCGCCTCGGCGCCGAGCGGGACGTTGTGCCCGGTGGCCGTCAGCGACTGTGGCCGGGGCCACACCGTCGGGAGCGGGCCGACCGGCCGATCCGGCTGGGTTACGGGGGCGGTGACCGCCGCCGCGATGGCTGCGGACGCGCCGACCGGACCACCGACGGCGAGTCCGCCGATGACGGCCATCGCGACCGCCATGGCCCGCTTCCTGCCCCGAAGCTGCACAGAGCCTCCTCGCTTGAGTGGCCCCCCCCGCTCGTACGAATCGCCCCGAGCCCACCACCCCGCGGTGAGGGTGTCAATGCGCCCGCCCCATGTGCCCGAAATGCCGGCGGTCAGCGGGGGTTGGGCGGCGTGTCGCGCGGCTGTGCAACGGATGCGACATGCCGGTGTTTGGGCATTGGACAGCCCCGGAGGTGGTGCATTGCCGAGGGATGGGTAGGCCTGCGAATGTCCACATCCCCACGAAGGAGACAGACCAAAATGGCGCATATCGCCGAAATCAAGGGCAAACGCACCTCGTCCGCTTGCCGGGCGCTGATCGCTTTGCCTCAGATCCCCCGCCAACACACCGCGGCGGACCCCTTGACCAGCGAGCCCCCGCTGCCGGACGCGCAACCCTTGACCAGCGAGCCCCCGCTCGCCCGGGCCGCCGCCCTCACCAGCGAAGGGGCCGCGTACGACACGCCGGCCGGCCCGGAACCGGCAGGGGTGTAGATGAGCTTGGCCCGGCTCGCCGCCCGGCACGGTGTGGCCACCTCCTACGCTCCCTCCGCCGGGGTGAGCGTGCAGGTGCCCGATGCCACGGTCGTCACGGTGCTCGCGGCCCTGGGTGTGGCCGCCACCACCGAGGAGGAAGTGGAGGCCGCGCTCACCGCGGCCGAGGAGGCCGCCGCGGCGCGGATCCTGCCCGCTACCGTCGTGCACTGGGTGGGCGCGGCCGGGCCGCCGCCCGCACTCACCGGTCTCCCACCCGGGACTCTGGTCCGCCTCACACCAGAAGGGGGCGGGCAGGAGGCGCAGTGGCGCACCCCGCAGGAGCCGCCCCCGCTCCCGCTGGGCGTGCACCGGGTGACGGTTCACCCCCGTGGGGGCGAGACCCTGGGGGCGACGCTGATCGTCGCTCCCGAGCGCGCGCCGGCGCCCTGCGGCCGGGTCACCGGCCTGCTGGTGCAGCTGTACTCGCTGCTGTCCCAGCGCTCCTGGGGCATGGGCGACCTGGGAGACCTGTCCGAACTCGCCGCCTGGTCCGGGCGTACCCACGGGATCGGATTCCTCCAGGTCAACCCGCTCCACGCGGCCGTTCCCGGTGACCCCACCGACCCCTCGCCCTACCGGCCCTCGTCCCGCCGCTTCCCCGACCCGGTGCACCTGCGGATCGAGGACGTGCCGAGGCACTCCTACGCCGGGCCCGCGGAGCGGGCGGCTCTGGAGGAGCTGTCCCAACGGGTCCGGGCGCTACGTCGCGCGGTGTTGGAAGAGGGGGCGCTGATCGACCGCGACGCGGTGTGGGCGCTCAAGAGGGAGGCCCTGGAGGTGCTGTGGGCGGTGCCGGCAGGCCCCGGGGAGCGGGCCTCCTACTGTGAGTTCCTGGCCGAGCAGGGGCGGGCTCTGGAGGATCACGCCACCTGGTGCGCCTTGGTCGAGGAGTACGGGGCGGATTGCGGCGTCTGGCCCGCCGGGCTCGAAGACCCGTGTTCCGCGCAGACCGCCCAGGCGCGTCGCTCCTTGTGGGACCGGGTCGATTTCCACTGCTGGCTTGCTTACCTCACCGACCTCCAACTGTCCGGCGCCCAGCGCGTGGCCCGCGAGGCAGGGATGCCGCTCGGGCTCGTTCACGACCTGGCCGTCGGGGTCCACCCCGGGGGTGCCGACGCCTGGGCGCAGCGCGCCGCCTTCGCCGTCGGGATGTCGGTGGGCGCCCCGCCGGACGCCTTCAACGCCCGTGGGCAGGACTGGGGGCTGCCGCCGTGGCGCCCCGATGTACTGGCGAGCCTCGGATACGCGCCCTACCGGGCACTGCTGCGGGGGTTGTTCAAGCACGCCGGCGCTCTGCGCATCGACCATGTGATGGGCCTGTTCCGGCTCTGGTGGGTACCTGCGGGGTGTGAGCCCTGCGAGGGCACCTACGTCAGTTACGACCACGAGGCCATGCTCGCCGTGTTGGTCCTCGAAGCGCACCGGGCCGGGGCGGTGGTGATCGGCGAGGATCTGGGCACCGTGGAGCCTGGGGTGCGCGAGGTGCTGGCCCGTCGAGGTGTGCTTGGCACTTCCGTGCTGTGGTTCGAGCGGGACTGGGCAGGGGACGGCCGTCCGCTCGCCCCGGCCCGCTGGCGGGCGGACTGCCTGGCGACCGTCACCACTCATGACCTCCCGCCCACTGCTGCGCGGCTGAGCGGTGAGCACCTGGAACTGCGCGACCGTCTCGGTCTACTCACCAGGTCGTTGGCGCAGGAACGGGTGGCCGATGCCGCTGACACCCGGGAGTGGCTGATCCTGCTGTCCCGCCTCGGACTGCTCGATGGAGTCCACGCGGGGGAGGAAGCCGCGGTCTTGGCCGTCCACCGTTACCTGCTGGCCACTCCGGCCAGGCTGATCGGTCTGTGGCTGCCCGATGCGGTGGGAGACCGGCGTCCGCAGAACCTGCCGGGGACCTCCCACGAGTACCCCAACTGGCGGCTTCCGGTGTCCGACCGGGCGGGACGGCCGGTGACCTTGGAGGATTTGGCGGCCTCGCCCAGGGCGCACGCGCTGTTCAGCGCCCTGCGGGCGGGCGAGCGGGCTGCCCCGGCCCCTCGTACGGCCACCCCGGACGCGCGCCGGGTTTAGCTGTTCGCTAGGTTGGCACCGTGGACAAGAAGAACGCCCTGCGCGCCGGCGCTGTCACGGCCGGTACGACGCTGATGATGCTGCTCATGACGTCTCCCGCGCTCGCGGTGACGCGCGACGACGGTGACGACCCGGGCCCTGGCCTGAGTGTCGGCGAGACGCTCGGTCTGTACGTCTTCACGCCGATCGTTCTGTTCCTGCTGATCGCCGGGCTGGTGATGGTCGGCGACAAGTCCCGTAAGCAGGCCAAGAGCTGACGCTCGCCTGTTGAATGCGCCCGAACGGGGGCGCCTCCTCCTCGTGTGACACGGGTGGGCGGCGCCCCCGTTTGCTTTTGTGGTCCTCAGAGGCTGGTGTGCAGACTTCGTAGCAGTTCGGTGAGGTTGGCGCGCTGTTCGGCGGTCAGCTCGGCGAGCGCCTCGAACTGCGTTTCCAGTCCGGCGCGGACGGCTTCGTCAACGAGGGCGAGGCCGCGTTCGGTGAGGGTCACCTGGAGTCCGCGGCGGTCGTGGGGGTCGGGGGAGCGGCGGAGCAGCCCGGCCCGTTCGAGTTTGTCCAGGCGTCCGGTCATGCCCCCGGTGGTGACCATCGCGGTGGCGGAGAGCTGTCGCGGGGACAGGGTGTAGGGGGTGCCCGCGCGGCGCAGGGTGGCCAGCACGTCGAATTCGCCGCGGGCGATGCCGTAGGGGGCGTAGGCCTGGTCCATCCGGTCGCCCATCTCGCGGGCGATCCGGGAGATGCGCCCGAAGATACCCATCGGGGTGACGTCCAGGTCGGGTCGTTCGGTGTTCCACTGCGCGGTGATCGCGTCCACGGCGTCTGCGTCCATGGCCCCAGTATCGAAGGCCGGTCAGTCGTCAGCAAGGAAGTGCCTTGCAAGCAAGTGGCTTAGAGGTAAGCTACTTATCGCTTAGCTAGTTATGTCGCTCCTTCGAGCGGCGCGCCATGGCCCGGGTGCTTCGCCCGGCATACCGCGGGGGTGCCTTCCGTGAACCGTGCCGTCCTCATCCTGCTCACCGCCCTCGCCCCGATCTCCTGGGGCTCGACCTACGTCGTGGCCACCGAGTTCCTGCCACCCGATCGGCCGCTGTTCACAGCGGTGATGCGGGCGCTGCCCGCCGGGCTGGTACTGCTCGCTCTGTCCCGCACCCTGCCCCGCGGGGTGTGGTGGTGGAAGTCCGCCGTGCTCGGGGCCCTCAACATCGGGGCCTTCTTCCCGCTGCTGTTCCTCTCGGCCTACCGGTTGCCGGGCGGGGTGGCCGCGGTGATCGGTTCGGTCGGTCCGCTCTTCGTCGTCGCGCTCGCCGCGCTCCTGCTCGGGGAGCGCGCCACGCTGCGCACCCTCCTGGCGGCCACCGCCGCCGCCCTCGGCGTGTCCATGGTGGTCCTCCAGGCCGGAGCCGCCCTCGACCTCCTCGGGGTCCTCGCCGGAGTGACCTCCTCGGCCGCCATGGCCACCGGCACCGTGCTGACCAAACGCTGGGGCCGCCCCCCGGGCGTTGGCCCACTGGCCGTGACCGGTTGGCAGCTGACTGCGGGAGGGCTGCTGATCGCTCCCGTCGCCGCCCTCGTCGAGGGCGCGCCGCCGGCGCTCGACGGCCGGGCGCTGTCCGGCTACGCCTACCTGGCCCTGGTCAACACGGCCGTGGCGTACTGGCTGTGGTTCCGCGGCATCGGTCGCCTCCCGGCGACCTCCGTGACACTGCTCGGACCACTGTCCCCACTGACCGCCACCGTCATAGGTTGGGCGGCCCTGGGGGAGTCGCTCTCCCCGGTGCAGCTGCTGGGGATGGTGATCGCCTTCGGCGCCACGGTCAGTGGACAACTCGCCGGTGCAAGGAGGCACCCCAGCCCCTCTTCGCCAGTGGTCACGGCTCACGCTGGAACCCCTTCAACGAGCAAGCACGCGCTGCGTCGTTGAATCCGCGCGCCGCAGAACGCCGCAGAACGCCGCAGAACGCGGTCGCCCCCGGCGTGCGGAGCACGCCGGGGGCGACCTCGGATCTGGCGATCAGGCGCCGGCGGCAGCGTCCGCAGCCTGGGCCTTCAGAGCACGCTCGATGCCCGAACGGGACTCCGAGACCAGCCGGCGCAGCGCTGCGGTCGGCTCGGCGGAGTCCAGCCACGCGTCGGTGGCGTCCAGCGTGGCCCGCGACACCTGGAGCGCGGGGTAGAGGCCGACCGCGATCTGCTGGGCGATCTCGTGGCTGCGCGATTCCCACACGCCCTTGACCGTCGCGAAGAACTTGTCGGTGTACGGGGCCAACAGTTCGCGCTGGTCGGTCTGCACGAAGCCACCGATCACCGCTTCCTGCACGGCGTTCGGGAGCTGGCCGCTCTCGACGACGGAGGCCCATGCCCAGGCCTTGGCTTCGGCCGTGGGTCGGGCCGCTCGGGCGGTGGCAGCATGGCGCTCACCGGCCGCGGTCCGGTCCCGTTCCAGCTCGGCTGTGATGGCCTGCTCGTCGGCGCGTCCGGTCGCGGCCAGCCGCTCCAGGAACGCCCAGCGGAGCTCGGTGTCCACGGCCAGCCCCTCGATGGCCCGGCTGCCGTCGAGCAGGGCCGCGAGGAAGTCCAGCTGTTCGTCCGTGCGGGCCGCGGCGGCGAACGCCCGGGCCCAGGCCAACTGGTGGTCGCTGCCGGGGGCCGCGTTCGACAGGTGGGTGCGGGTGGCCTCGGTCCAGGTGGCCAGACCGGTCTCCCGCCAGGAGGGGTCGGCGTACAGGTCGATGGCCAGCTTGACCTGGCGGTGCAGGGACTGCACCACACCGATGTCGGTCTCCTTGGCGATCCCCGAGAGCACCAGGGACAGGTAGTCGCGGGTGGCGAGCTCGCCGTCGCGGGTCATGTCCCAGGCCGAGGCCCAGCACAGGGCGCGCGGCAGCGAAGCCTCGAAGTCGCCGAGGTGGGCGGTGACCTTGGCCAGCGACTGCTCGTCCAGTCGGACCTTCGCGTAGGACAGGTCGTCGTCATTGAGCAGGAAGACGTCCGGGCGGCGGCGACCGACCAACTCGGGGACCGCGGTCAGAGCGCCGTCCACGTCGAGTTCGATACGGTCCACCCGCGTCAGCTTGCCGCCGGTCAGGTCGTACAGGCCGATCGCGATGCGGTGCGGACGCAGCACCGGCTCGCCCTTGGCCCCGGCGGGCAGGGCCGGTGCCTCCTGGCGGACGGCGAAGGAGGTGATGACCCCGTCCGGGTCGGTCTTGACCTCCGGGCGCAGAACGTTGATCCCGGCGGTCTGCAACCAGGCCTGCGACCAGGTCTTGAGGTCGCGGCCGGAGGTCTGCTCCAGCGCGCCGAGCAGGTCGGAGAGCCGGGTGTTGCCGAAGGCGTGCGCCTTGAAATAGGCCTGGACGCCCTTGAAGAACTCCTCGGTCCCCACGTACGCGACCAGTTGCTTGAGCACCGAGGCGCCCTTGGCGTACGTGATGCCGTCGAAGTTGACCATGACGTCGTCGAGGTCACGGATGTCGGCCATGATCGGGTGGGTGGAGGGCAGTTGGTCCTGCCGGTAGGCCCAGGTCTTCATGGAGTTGGCGAAGGTGGTCCAGGCGTGCGGCCACTGCGAGCCCGGGGCGTGTGCCTGGCAGGCGATCGAGGTGTACGTGGCGAAGGACTCGTTCAACCAGAGGTCGTTCCACCACTCCATGGTGACGAGGTCGCCGAACCACATGTGGGCGAGCTCGTGCAGGATGGTCTCGGCGCGGACCTCGTACGCGGCGTCGGTCACCTTCGAGCGGAAGACGTACTGGTCGCGGATGGTGACCGCGCCCGCGTTCTCCATGGCGCCCGCGTTGAACTCGGGGACGAAGAGCTGGTCGTACTTGGCGAACGGGTAGTCGTAGTCGAACTTCTCCTGGAACCAGTCGAAGCCCTGCCGGGTCACGTCGAAGATCGCCTCGGAGTCCAGGAACTCGGCGAGTGAGGGCCGGCAGTAGATGCCCAGCGGAACCGACTGCCCGTCCTTCTCGTAGGAGCTGTGCACCGAGTGGTACGGGCCGACGATCAGCGCGGTGATGTAGGTGGAGATCCGCGGGGTGGGTTCGAAGGTCCAGACGTGCTGCACCGGTTCCGGGGTCGGGGAGTTGGAGATGACGCTCCAGCCCTCCGGCGCCTTCACGGTGAACTGGAAGGTGGCCTTCAGGTCGGGCTGTTCGAAGGAGGCGAAAACGCGGCGGGCGTCCGGCACCTCGAACTGGGTGTAGAGGTAGGCCTGCTCGTCGACCGGATCGACGAACCGGTGCAGACCCTCACCGGTGTTGGTGTACGCGCAGTCCGCGACGACCTTGAGCTCGTTGGGCCCGGCCGCGAGGTGCTTCAGCGCGATCCGGGAGTCCCGGAAGACGGCGGCCACGTCCAGGGAGTGACCGTTCAGCACCACCTCGTGGACCGCCGGCGCGACCAGGTCGATGAAGGTCTCGGCCCCGTCCTCGGCGGACTCGAAGCGGACGGTGGTGACGGAACGGTAGGTGCCGCCCTCCTGCGCTCCGCTCAGGTCGAGGTCGATCTCGTACGAGTCCACGCTGAGCAGCTTCGCCCGCTGCTGAGCCTCTTCACGGGTCAGGTTCGTGCCAGGCACGCGTTCATCTCCTTTGATGCGGGGTTTCCGCCATCCTTCCACGTGGCAACCCTCGGAAGCCTGCGAGTAACGCCGCCTTCGCCAAGAGCACAAGGTCCGAATTCCGCCGGTTCTCGGCTGCGGGGGCCCGCAAGGTGGGGGGCATGGACACTCCCATCGCACTGCCGATCTCGCCCGAGGCCCTCGACCAGCTACGCATCCGCGATGACGCGGGTCGGCCCTGCCTGCCGTACCGAGACCCGGAAGGGGGCGCACCGCTGCGCTGCTGCCTGCGCCGCAGCAGGCCCGGGGAACAGATCGCGCTGGTCTCCTATGCCCCGCTGCGCCGCTGGGCGGCGGCCCACGAGGTGGATCCCGGAGCCTATGACGAACTCGGCCCGGTCTTCCTGCACGCCGAAGACTGCGGTGGACCGGAAGGAGAAGGATCCGCCTTCGACGAGCCGGGGGCGGTCCGGGTGCTGCGCCGCTATGACGCGGCGGGTCGAATCCTCGGCGGTCGGGTGCTGGCGTTGTCACCGGACCGGTCGCCGGGGACCCCGGAGTCCTTCCGGTACCCGGCGCGGATGCTCAGAGAGGCCTGCGGGCAGGCCTTTGCCGATCCCGCGGTGGCCCTGGTCCACGTGCGGGCCGCCGAGTTCGGCTGCTTCCTGTACGAGGTGCGCCGCCGCTGAGCGGAGCCGGCGTGAGGGCAGGGGGCGGCCACCGTGGCCGCCCCCTGTCGGTTGTCGGTGCTCAGCCGGCGAGTTCCTCGGCGACGAGCTCCGCGATCTGGACCGCGTTGAGCGCCGCGCCCTTGCGGAGGTTGTCGTTGGAGAGGAAGAGCGCGAGGCCGTGCTCCACCGTCTCGTCCACCCGGATGCGCCCCACGTAGGAAGCGTCCTGGCCGGCCGCCTGGAGCGGGGTGGGGATCTCGGAGAGTTCGACACCGGGGGCGTCGGCGAGCAGCTCGTAGGCGCGCTCGACGCTGATCGGCCGCTCGAAGCGGGCGTTCACCTGGAGGGAATGGCCGGAGAAGACCGGTACGCGCACACAGGTGCCGGAGACCTTGAGCTCCGGGATGCCGAGGATCTTGCGTGATTCGTTGCGGAGCTTTTGCTCCTCGTCCGTTTCGAAGGAACCGTCCTCGACGATGTTGCCCGCCAGCGGGACCACGTTGAAGGCGATCGGACGCTGGTAGACGCCCGGTGCCGGGAATTCCACGGCGGCGCCGTCGAAGGCCAGCTGGTCGGCCCGCTCGACGACGGCGCAGCTCTGGGTGCGCAGCTCCTCGACCCCGGCCAGACCGGAACCTGACACCGCCTGGTAGGTGGTGGCGACCATCGAGGTCAGACCGGCCTCCTGGTGCAGCGGACGCAGCACCGGCATGGCGGCCATCGTGGTGCAGTTCGGGTTGGCGATGATCCCCTTGGGGCGGTTGCGGACCGCCTGCGGGTTGACTTCGGAGACCACCAGCGGGACCTCGGGGTGGCGGCGCCAGGCCGAGGAGTTGTCGATCACCACGGCGCCCTGGCCGGCGACCTTCTCGGCGAGCGCCTTCGAGGTGGCCCCGCCTGCGGAGAACAGCACGATGTCCAGGCCGGTGTAGTCGGCGGTGGCGGCGTCCTCGATGGTGATCTGGCGACCCTCCCACTCCAGGACCGAGCCGGCGGAGCGGGCCGAGGCGAACAGCCGCAGCTCATCGACCGGGAACTTGCGCTCGGCGAGGATCTGACGCATGACTCCGCCGACCTGTCCGGTGGCTCCGACGATTCCGACCCTCACGGTGACTCCTCTGTAGTCCTTGGGCATCCCTGCCCGCCTGCCCCATCATGCGTTCGACCCCTGGCGGGTTGTCCAATCCATTGTCCGAGGGGCGGACCGCGGCGGCCGGTGGGCCGGCGCCGCCACCATCCCTCGGTGTGCCGGCCACGCCACCTCCGGGGAAGGTGCGCGCCCCGCGCGGACTGGACGCGGTCCGCTGGCGCGGGCACCACCGGACACGTCGATCCGGTTATCGGATGCCCCGAACGCGTCCGCGCACACCCCCGGGGCGGGAGCGGGCCCCGAACAGGACGAAGGGCGGGCGCTCCGAGGAGCACCCGCCCTTGTCTTCACCGCCGGAGGTTACGGGGTGACGCTCTCGATCTGGACGCTGCCGATGCCGGCGGCGGTGCCGCGACCGTTGAGCAGCTGGACCTGGCCGAAGAAGCCGCGGCCCTCGGGGGCCTCGCTGTTGACCAGGACGTTGGCCGAGACGTTGGCGGAGCCGCCGTTGGCCAGGTTCACCGCGGTGCTCTCGTCGACCTTGACCTCACCGAGGGAAGCGGCGAAGTACACGTCGCGGTAGTCGTACGTGGTGGTGCCGGCCGGCACCGCGTAGCCGTAGACCTCGATGGTGTAGGTGCCCGCGGCCGGGTTGACCAGGCTCACGGCCTCCTCGGAGTCACCGTCGGCGGAGGAGCCGACCTTGACACCGTCCTTGTAGACGTCGAGGTCGAGGTCGGCGGCGGCGTCGGAGACGTTGCCGATGGCGATGTCCAGGCGCTCGACGCCGGCACCGATGGTGACCTCGGTGGTGTGCGTCTCACCGTTGGCGATGGTCGGCTTGGCGACCTTGGCGGAACCGAGCGGGCCGCCCTTGAGCTTGCCGCCTGCGATGGACGCGAAGTCGTTCTTGACCGTCCACTGGACCGGAACCGGGGTGCCGATCTTCGCCTCGGGAAGGACCTTGACGGCCGGGTCGAAGCCGGCGCCCAGCACGGTGACGTCGAGCTTGAAGGGGTTCTTCAGCATCGGCGAGGTGCGGCGGGACTCGACTTCGATCTCCCAGACGCCCGGCTGCGGGTCCGCGTAGGAGCGCAGGTCGGGACGGCAGGTGTTCTTCGGGCTCTCGTAGTTCGGGTAGCAGTAGATCGTCGAGCTGTCCTCGACGCCCACGCCGTACGGGTGGATCGAGATGAAGCGGGTCTGGCTGCCGGCCTTCAGGCCGCTGAGGGCGACCTCAAGGGACTTGGCTCCCTGCGGCACGTTCACGAAGTAGGACTTGGTGAGGTTGCGGTGCACCGAAGAGGAGTGCGAGACCTTGAAGCCCGGCTTGACCAGCTGGTCGGCCACGACGACGGTCGCCAGGACCTGCTTGTCGATGCCCTCGGTGCGCTCGTCGTCCAGCTGCAGGATGGCGCTGTGGACGCCGCCCTTGCGCGGCTTGGCCTGGACCTTGACGGTGACCGGCTTGTTCAGCGGCAGGGTGACGTAGTCGTAGCCACCGATGACCTTGAAGGTGCCGTCGTTGTACTTCCAGCTCAGGTCGTGACGCACACCGTACGAAGGGCCCGAGGTGCGGGTGATGGTGACGTTGTACGTCTTCTTCTGGCCGACCTTCAGGCCGCCCTCGCGGTCGTAGATGCCGGTGCCGAAGCCCGGCTCCTTGAGGAACTGGTCGATCGCGGTGTCGACCGGCGCCTTGACGTCGAAGGTGTGGGCGGTGGCGCCGCGCTGGATGGACTTCCAGGCGGCGTTGATGTCGATGAGTCCAGCGCCCTGCTCGTGAGCCGAGAAGCCGGAGATCTTCTTCGCGGTGCTCGTCAGAGCGGTGCGCAGGTTCGCCGGGGTGAGGTCGATGCCCTCACGCTTGGCGGCGGACAGCAGGAGAGCGGCGGAGCCGGCGGCCTGCGGCGAGGACATCGAGGTGCCCTGGAGCATCGCGTAGCCGGCGGGCAGCGAGTAGCCGGCTTCCTTCACCGGGGAGCCCGGCACCCAGGTCTGGGCGGTGTTGATCGCGGCGCCCGGAGCGGTGATGGTCGGCGTGAAGCCGCCGTCCTCGCGCGGGCCGCGGGAGGAGAAGGGGAACATCGCGTACGGCTTGGAGACGATCGAGCCGTAGTTGGCGGCCCAGGTCGCCTTGGACACGGCGGCACCGACGCTGAGGACCTTGTCGGCCAGGCCGGGGTCACCGATGGTGTTGAGACCCGGGCCCTCGTTGCCGGCCGAGATGACCAGCTGGACGCCGTAGGTGTCGATGAGGCGGCCGTAGAGCTCGGCGCGTGCGTTGTTGCCGTCGTTCAGCGCCGGGAGGCCACCGATGGACATGTTGACGATGTCCACGCCGCGGTTGACGACGAGGTCGATCATGCCCTCGGTCAGTGCGACGTTGGTGCAGCCGCCGCTCCAGGTGCAGGCGCGCGAGGAGACCAGCTTGGCGCCGGGCGCGGCGCCGTTCATCTTGCCGCCGAAGAGGCTGTTGGCGGCGGTGATGCCGGCCACGTGGGTGCCGTGGACACCCTCGATGATGCCGATGTTGACGAAGTCCGCCTTCTTGCCGACCCAGTCCCCGCCGTACGGGTCCATCGGGACGTCCTTGCGGATCTCGATCACGAACGGGATGCGCTCGGCGACCTCGGTCGCCGGGTTGTCCGTGCCGAAGTAGCCGACCTGGTAGCCGTCCTTGTACGGCTTCATCGGCTCGTTGTTGGTGAAGTTGCCGTCCTGGTCGGTGTCGACCCGGACGGTGCCGGCGGCCGGGTCATACAGCATGCCGAACTGGTCGGTGGTGTCACCGTCACGGTTGACGTCGCCGGCCATGTCTCCGTTGGCGGTGATCGCCTCGGAGAAACGGCTCCACTGGTACGAGCCCGCCGGGGCTGTCCAGGTGCGACCGCCCACGGTGAAGGAGCCGCCGGAGACCGCGGTGACCTGCGGGCGCCAGGTGGCGTCGCCGTCCAGGATCGGGTCGGTCGCGGTGACCCAGTCGACGATCTTGCGCTCGCCGGTGGTGGTCTTCTGCAGGGCCGGGTGACCGAGGTCGACACCCGAGTCCAGGATGCCGATCGTCACGCCGCGGCCGTCCGCCTTGCGGTGCTTCTTGACGAAGTCCACCGCCCCGGTCTCGAAGGACGGGTTGTACGGGTTCTTCGCCGGGGTCTTCTTGTTCGGCGCCGCGTAGGTACGGCCCTTGACGTGCTTGCCCTTGGCGGCCTTGGCCACGCCGGCGGTGTTCGCGTCGCGGTCGGCGTCCGGGCTCGGGTCGTCAAGCTGGATCTCGTGGCGCAGGTCGATCCCGTGCACCGAGGACAGCTTCGCCGCGGCCTTGATCGCGGCCTTCGCCTTGCCGGTGGGCAGGGTGGCGCGGACGTAGCCGAGCTTGTCGTAGGTCTCGCCGACCGATCCGCCCTTGACGGCCTTGAGCTGGGCGGCGACCTGCTTGGTCTGACCGGGAGCGGTGGCGACCATCATGGTGACGGTCTTGTCACCTTTGGCCTCGGCCTCGGCGAGCAGCTCGGCATCGGAGGAACCGAGCTTCTTGTCGGCGGACTTGACGGCCGAAGCCGCGGGATCGTCGGCGCTGGCCACGGCGAAGGCGGGCACGGATCCGGTCGCCGCAAGTGCGGCGACCAGGCCCGCGGCGGCTGCAATACGCGCCGCACGCCTCGCCCCGGATATGGAGCTGGGGGACTCGGTGGTCATCTGCATCCCTGTATGTGAAAGAACGGGTCCGGATTTCGGTGCCGGATGACCGGTCAGCCTCGCGCAAATGACCACTCTTTGGGGAGGGCTGACGAGGAGCAGGAGGGTGTCATGGCATACATCCGCCACCGCGCAGGATGCGTCACTGAGCGCTTATCGGGTGATAGGGGGACGAGAGCGTGCGCCTATCCGGAAGGTGAAGTACCGCTTCCATATTGAGGGTTCACACCCGCCGAGTCCGTCAACGCCCCCCTGAGCGACCACTCCGGGACCCCGCCGCAGGCTCCCGCTACCTCGGCAGGACCACGAGGTAGGAGGCCGGATCGCGTTCCGCGGCTTCGGCCAGTGCCGTACCGAGCACAGCCACCTGCTGCTCCGGAGCCTCGCGCAGTTTGCGCGGGGTGAGGTGGACCACCGTGATACCCGAACGTTCCAGATGCTCGCGCTTGCGGGCGACCTCCGACCACTGCTCCTGTCCGGTCGCGCCCGCGCCGTGGTCACCTCCCCGGGTGTCCAACTCCACCGCCACCCCCTGGTCGGGCCAGAAGGCGTCCACGCCGCCCAGGTGCGGGCCACCGGGCAAGCGCAGGTCCACGTTCCACAACGGGTCCGGCAGGCCGTGGGTGCGCACCAGGTCGTAGAGGCGGTCCTCGGCGATCGCCCGCCCCTCCTCCAGCAGCGAGTCCACCGCGTCCACCACGTGCGGGAGGTGGAGCAACCTGGCCTGGGTCAGTTCCCGCACCACGACCGCGGCTTCGCAGTGGCCGCCGCGCACCGCCTCGGTGAGCAGGCGCCGCACCGTGCCGGCGTCCGGCAGTTGCCCGACCGCATCCGCCAACGCGCGGGCCACCGGAGCCACCGGAAGGCCGGTGACGTCCTGCGGCACGGGCATCGCATGTGTGCGTACCAGATGGGCGCAGCCGGTGGAACGCGTTCGGCGGGCGTGTGGAACCAGCACGTCGATCCGGTCCAGGGACGGAAGCGGCGGAGCCGAGACCAACCCGTGCAGGGTCAGTGCTGCCAGCCCGCTGATGACGGCATCGCGGTAACTCGGCTGCGGCGGAACCAGGGTGTCGCTCGGGCGCCCCGCGTAGAGCAGCACCGCGTGCAGTCGTTCCTCGCTGGTGGGCGGACCGGGGTGGAGGAGGAACACGCCCGGCAGGACCTGCTGCCACGGGCCACCGGGGCGGCAGCGCTCGGAGGTCAGCGCCGCGGAGATGCCGTGCGCCCGCAGTTGGCTCGTGCTGAGGACTTGGCGCGGGACGTCGCGCAGGTGGTGCAGTGTGCGGGGGGAGGCGGCCGAGGTGGGGCTCTGGCCACCGAAGGTGGGGGAGTTGTTCATGACGCGGAGGTTCCCGCCGGGGCACCTGCCTCTAACCGCTGTTACACGTCCGTCGACAAACCGGGACAACTCTTCACTAAAGTGCGGGCGTTCGAATGCCGACAACACTGCACCGCCCGCAGCTTCCCGCATGCACACACTCGGGCGCGGCCCAGGGGGCGGGACGCGCCGGCCGCCCCGCCCCCCTCGCCTGGTGTTCTCAGCCGGCCGCCGTATCGCAGGCCTGCGCCCGCAGCGCCCGCGCCAGGTCGTCACGGGCCTCCAGGACCAGCCTGCGCAGCGCCGGGGCCGCGTCCGCATGGGCGGTCAACCAGGAGTCCGTCGCGTCCAAAGTCGCCTGACTGTCCTGGAGGGCCGGGAACAGCCCGCGCACCACGTAGATGCCGATCTGGATGGACCGCTCGGACCACAGGCGCTCGATCGCGTCGAAGTACTTGTGCGCGTAAGGCGCGAGCAACTCCCGCTGGGAGGACTGGTTCATCCCCGCGATGGTCGCTTCCACCAGTGCGTTCGACAGCGCGTCGGACTCCACGACCTGAGCCCAGGCCTGGGCCTTCACCGATGCCGAAGGACGCGCGGTGAGCGCGCGCACCTGCTGCCGCTTGCCGGACGCGGTGTCGTCGCGGGCCAGTTCGCCCGCTAGGGCCTCCTCGTCCGCCGCACCGTGCGCGGCCAGTGAGACCAGGAACTCCCAGCGCAGCTCCTGGTCCACCTCCAGCCCGTCGATCCGGGCGCTTCCCTCCAGGAGGCCGCGCAGCAACTGCAGATCCGCCTCGGTAGTGGCGCTCGCGGCGAAGAACCGCGCCCAGGAGAGCTGGTGCTCACTGCCCGGAGCGGCCAGCCGCAGCTCGTGCAGTGCTCCGGCCGCCAGCTGCCGACCGCCCTGCTCGCGCCAGTCGGGCGCCGCGTAGTCGGTCAGTGCCGTACGTGCCTGCCCGTGCAGCATCTGGAGGACACCTACGTCGCTCTCGCGTCCGGCGAAGGCCAGGACCAGGGAGATGAAGTCCCGCGCCGGCATCAGCCCGTCCCGGGTCAGGTTCCACAGCGCCGACCAGCACAACGCCCGTGCCAGCGGATCGGTGAGGTCCCCGAGTTGTCCGCGCAGCGTGGTCATGGAGGCCTCGTCGAAACGGACCTTGCAGTACGTCAGGTCCCCGTCGTTGACCAGGACCAGGTCGGGCCGTTGGGCACCGGTCAGCTCGCTGACCACCGTGCGCGGCCCGGTGAGGTCCACCTCAGCTCGCGCGTAGCGGACCAGACTTCCCGCATCGCTGCGGTACAGGCCCACCGCCACCCGGTGGGGCCGCAGGTGGGGGAGGTTCGGGGGCGCCTCCTGGAGCACCGCCAGCTCCATGACCTGCCCCGCGGAGTCGCAGGTCACCTGTGGGGTCAGGGCATTGACCCCGGCGGTCTCCAGCCAGGCCCGGGACCACTCGGTCATGTCGCGTCCGGAGACTTCGGCGAGGACGGACAGCAGGTCGGCCAGGCGGGTGTTGCCGTAGGCGTTGCGCTTGAAGTAGCGGCGGGCGCCCTCCAGGAAGGCGTCCCGCCCCACGTACGCCACCAACTGCTTGAGCACCGCCGCGCCCTTGGCGTAGGTGATGCCGTCGAAGTTGAGCTTGGCGTCCTCCAGGTCGCGGATGTCCGCGGTGATCGGGTGGGTGGAGGGCCACTGGTCGGCGCGGTAGGCCCAGGCCTTGCGGCTGTTGGCGAAGGTCACCCAGCTGTTGGTGAACCGGGTGGCTTCGGCCAGGGAGAAGGAACCCATGAAATCGGCGAAGGACTCCTTCAGCCACAGGTCGTCCCACCACACCATGGTCACGAGGTCGCCGAACCACATGTGCGCCATCTCGTGGAGGATGGTGTTGGCCCGGCGCTCGTAGGAGGCCTGGGTGGTCTTCCCGCGGAAGATGTACTCCTCCCGGAAGGTGACCATGCCCGGATTCTCCATGGCGCCCAGGTTGTACTCGGGTACGAAGGCCTGGTCGTACTTCCCGAACGGGTACGGGTAGTCGAAGTTCTCGTGGAAGAAGTCGAAGCCTTCCTTGGTGACCTGGAAGACCTCCTCCGGGTCGAAGTGCCTGGCGAGCCCCTTGCGGCACATCGCGCCCAGCGGGATCTCCAGGGTGTGGCCGTCCTCGAAGGTCCTGGTGTAGGTGTCCGTGACGTAGTGGTAGGGGCCGGCCACCACCGCGGTGATGTAGGTCGAGATGGGGGCGGTCTCGGCGAAGACCCATCCCGCCTCGGACTGGGACTCCAGGGCTCCGTTGCTCCACACCCGCCAGCCTTCGGGTGCCGTCACGGTGAAACGGTAGGGCGCTTTCAGGTCGGGCTGTTCGAAGTTGGCGAAGACCCTGCGTGCGTCGGCGGGCTCGTACTGGGTGTAGAGGTACACCTCGCCGTCCTCGGGGTCCAGGAAGCGGTGCATGCCCTCGCCGGTACGGCTGTAGGCGCACTGGGCGTCCACGACGAGGACGTTCTGCGCCGCCAGTTCGTCCAGGGCGATCCTTGACCCGTCGAAGACCTGTGCCGGGTCCAGCTTGCGTCCGTTGAAGACCACCGAGTTGACGCGTGGGGCGATGAGGTCGGCGAAGGTCTCCGCCCCCGGGGAGCTTGAGTGGAACCGGATGGTGGTCCGGGAGCGGAAGGTGCGCGGGTCACCGTCCGTGGGTCCTTCCTCCACCGCCGAACGCAGGTCGAGTTCCACCTCGTAGCTGTCCACGGACAGCAGCTCGGCCCTGCGTCGGGCCTCGTCGCGGGTCAGGTTCTCACCGGGCACGGCAGCACTCCTTCGTGCGTCACTCGCCGACACAATCGCTTGCAGTGCTCGAATCCTCGCATGCCGTCGGTGGACCCCCGGTGCGGGAATGCAAGCGGCGAGGGGTCGGTTGCGAATGAGGAAATCCGCACGTGTTCGATCATGAGGAGTGACATGTCCGACACCCAGGTGAGCGGTAAGACCCCCGTCGACTTCTGGTTCGACCCGCTGTGCCCGTGGGCCTGGATGACCTCCCGCTGGATGCTGGAGGTCGAGAAGGTGCGCGAGGTCGAGGTGCGCTGGCACGTCATGAGCCTCGCGGTCCTCAACGAGAACAAGCTGGAGGAGTTGCCCGAGCGCTACCGGGAGTTGCTCGGCCCCAAGGGGTGGGCGCCGGTACGCGTCGTGGTGGCCGCCCAGCAGAAGCACGGTGAGGAGATCACCGGCAAGCTGTACACGGCTCTGGGGACCCGCTTCCACAACGAGGGGCAGGGCGCCACCCGCGAGGCGATCGCCGCTGCCCTCGACGAGGTCGGCCTGCCGGCCGAGTTGCTCCGCTTCGCCGACTCCGACGAGTACGACGAGGTGTTGCGTGCCTCCCACCAGGAGGGCATCGACAAGGTGGGGCAGGAGGTCGGCACTCCCGTCATCGCCGTACCGGGCTCGGAGGCGGGAGAGCAGATCGCCTTCTTCGGCCCGGTGGTGACACCGGCCCCCAGGGGTGAGGAAGCCGCGCGGCTCTGGGACGGCACGCTGATGGTGGCGTCGATTCCGGGCTTCTACGAGATCAAGCGCACCCGCACCCAGGGCCCGATCTTCGACTGAGACGGCGTGTCCGCTTTCGCCTCCGAGAACGGGGAACGCGGCGAAGGGCCCCCGCGAGTCACGTCCTCGCGGGGGCCCTTCGTTACACACGTCCGCCGGTGAAGGTTGAGAAGACGATCACGAGGCGGACGGTCCGGGGGCTGTTCAGCCCTTGACGGGGATCAGCAGCGGGGTGTTCTTCTTGGCGTCCGCGTAGCGCTTGGCCACGTCCTGCCAGTTGACGACGTTCCACATCGCCTCGATGAAGTCCACCTTCTGGTTCTTGTACTGGAGGTAGAAGGCGTGCTCCCAGGCGTCGAAGACCAAGATGGGCACGGAGCCCTGGCCCACGTTGCCCTGGTGGTCGTAGATCTGTTCGACGATGAGCCGGCCGCTGACCGGCTCGTATGCCAACACGCCCCAGCCCGAGCCCTGGGTGGCGGCGGATGCCGTGGTCAGCTGCTTGCGGAAGGCGGCGAAGGAGCCGAAGGACTCGGTGATGGCGTCCGCGAGGTCCCCGACGCCGTCCGCGGCGGTCGGCTCGCCGCCGCCCTCGCCGGTCTTCGGGCTGGCCATGTTGTGCCAGTAGATGCTGTGCAGGATGTGGCCGGAGAGGTGGAAGGCCAGGTTCTTCTCCAGGCCGTTCAGCACGCCCCAGTTCTCCCTGTCCCGCGCTTCGGCGAGCTGTTCCAGGGTGTCGTTCGCGCCCTTGACGTAGGCGGCGTGGTGCTTGTCGTGGTGCAGCTCGATGATCTGCGGGTTGATCACCGGCTCCAGCGCCGCGTAGTCGTACGGAAGCTCGGGAAGTGTGTAGATGGCCATGCTCTGTCCGGTCCCCTCGGCGTACTGTGCCTGCTTATTGCAACACTTGCGCAACTGCACGCTAGCAGCATCTATTCCCCCGTTCCGTTCGGGACCCACCTGCGTCACGCCATGCGGGCACGCGAAAGGTCGGGTCCCCGCGCTACGCGGGGACCCGACCCGAGGGGGGAGATGAGGGGTCGTCAGCGGACGAGCGCGCCCCGCCCGTTTGACCCGGTCTCTCAGCTGCGGTTCGCCGTCCTGCGCTCACGAAGTTCCCGCTGGGCGGCCACCAGCAGCACCAGCGCGGTCGCCCCCGCTGACCACAGCACCTGTGGGCGCGCCGCGTCGTCGGTGAGCATCAGTACCAACACCGCTGCCATCGCCGCGAGGGCGACCCATGTCAGATAGGGGTAAGGCCCACATCCGCAGGGTCAACCGCTCCGGCGCCTCCCGTTCGATCCTTCGGCGCAGCCGCAGCTGAGACACGGCGATCAGGGCCCAGACGAAGAGCAGTACCGCGCCCACCGCGTTGAGCATGTAGAGGAACACCGTGTCCGGCCACAGCAGGTTGAGCACCACCGAGACGAAGCCGAAGGCGACCGAGGCCAGCACCGCCCGACGCGGTACCCCGCCACCGGAGACCTTCAACAGGCCGCGGGGCGCCTCCTCGCGCTCGGCCAGCGAGAAGATCATGCGGGAAGAGCCGTAGAGGTTGGCGTTCAGGGCCGAGAGCAGGGCGACGAACACGACCACGTTCATGATCTGGCCCGCCCCTGGAATGCCGATGGAATCGAGCGCCGCGACGTAGGGGCTCTGGCCCGGCGTCAGCGAGTCCCACGGCAGCAGGGCGACGATGACCAGCATCGAACCGAGGTAGAAGAACAGGATGCGCCACACGGCGCTGCGCACCGCGCGGGCCACCGAGCGGGCCGGGTCCTCGGACTCGGCCGCGGCGATCGTGACCACCTCCAGTCCCCCGAAGGCGAAGACCACCGCGAGGACCCCGGACACCACTGCGGACCATCCGTGGGGAAGGAAGCCGCCCTGGCCGGTGAGGTTCTCCAGGCCCACGGGCTCGGTGTCCGGCAGCACTCCGAGAATCGCGAGGGTGCTCAGGAGGAGGAAGGTGACGATCGCGAAGACCTTCAGTGCGGCGAACCAGAACTCGAACTCCCCGAAGTTACGCACCGCGGCCAGGTTGCTGAGCGTGAAGACCACCATGAAGATCAGCACCCAGGTCCACTGCGGTACCGCGGGCACCCAGTCACTCGCGATGGTGGCCGCGCCGGTCGCCTCCACGGCGAGCACCACCACCAGCAGGAACCAGTAGAGCCACCCCGCCGAGAAACCCGCCCAGCGCCCCATCGCCCGTTCCGCGTGCACGGAGAAGGAGCCAGAGGCGGGCATCGCCGCCGACATCTCGCCGAGCATCCGCATCACCAGCATGGCGAGGGCGCCCGCGAGGAGGTACGAGACGACGATCCCGGGCCCGGCGATGGTGATTCCGGCCCCGGAGCCGACGAAGAGACCGGCGCCGATCACGCCGCCGAGGCCGAGCATGGTCAGATGGCGCTGCTTCAGGCCGTGGCCCAACGGTTCCTCGGGCAGGTTAGACAAAGGTGCTTGTGGCATCCCAACAGTCTCACTGAGGGGGTCGACGACGTGCAAAACGCCCTCGATCTGGCAATTACCTTAGTGATTCGTGTCACGTCCCCTTGGGCTGCGGTCGACTTCCTCTCGCCTGCTTTGTTGAATTCCAACTAACGCGGCAGATAGGCCTTTGTGCTGGAGTGACGGTGTAGTGGCCATGCATCCAGGGCTACCGTCACGGTGTCACCAGCCCCTCACCACCGCGGAGCCCACGATGAGCACTGCCTCCCTGCCCGCGCGCCCCGGCGCGGTCCTCGCCGACCTGCTGCCCGCCAGCCGCACCCGTGACATCGCACTCGTCACCGGTGGGGCGGTCCTGATGGGCCTCGCCGCCCAGATCGCCGTCAAGGTCGACGGGCTCGCCGTGCCCATCACCGGACAGACCTTCGCAGCCCTCCTGGTCGGCACCGCCCTCGGAGCCGGCCGAGGATTCCTCTCGCTCGCCCTGTACACACTGGTCGGCATGGCCGGCATGCCCTGGTTCGCGAACGGGGCCTCGGGCGCGGGTGGTTCCTCCTTCGGGTACGTCCTGGGCATGCTGCTGGCCGCCACGGTCGTCGGCGCCCTGGCCCGGCGCGGTGGAGACCGCTCGGTGTTGCGCACCGCGGGCACCATGGCGGTCGGCTCACTCATCGTGTACGCGGTGGGCGTGCCCTACCTGGCGTTGTCCGCCGGGATGAGCGCGTCCGCCGCGATCGCCGCGGGCATGATCCCCTTCCTGATAGGCGACGCCGTCAAGGCGGCACTGGCCATGGGTGCCCTCCCCGCCGCCTGGAAGTTCGTCGGCCGCCGCGACTGAGCCCCACGAGCGGCGCGACGTGACATGGGTGACACCCCCTGCGACCGCACCGGTGTCACCCGTGCCACACTCGAAGTCATGCGCGTGTACCTCGGATCCGACCATGCCGGTTATGAGCTCAAGAACCACCTGGTGGACTGGCTCAAGAGCAACGGCCACGAGCCCGTCGACTGCGGGCCCCACATCTACGACGCGGTGGACGACTACCCGCCGTTCTGCCTGCGCGCCGCGGAGAAGACCGCCGCCGACCCCGACAGCCTCGGCATCGTGATCGGTGGGTCCGGCAACGGCGAGCAGATCGCGGCCAACAAGGTCAAGGGGGTGCGCGCCGTACTGGCCTGGAGCGTGGAGACGGCCAAGCTCGGCCGCGAGCACAACAACGCCAACGTCATCTCCGTCGGTGGCCGGATGCACTCTCAGGAAGAGGCCGTCAGCTTCATCGAGGCCTTCTTGAACACCCCCTACTCGAACGAAGAGCGTCACACACGCCGCATCGAGATGCTCTCCGCCTACGAGCGGACCGGCGAACTCCCGCCCATCCCGGCTCACCACCCGCAGGGACAGTAGGCACCCACGGCAAGACCCGCCCCGTGCCGCCGGGACCCTCGGGCCCCCGGCGGCACTGCCGTTCTCGCTTCCGAGGAGAGGCGCTTTCGTGCCCGAAGGCCACACCATCCACCGCCTCGCCCAGGACCACGGCGAGTGTTTCGCAGGACACCCGGTCCGTGTCAGCAGCCCCCAGGGCCGCTTCGGTGAGAGCGCGGCGCTGCTCGACGGCCGGGTGATGGACGCCGCCCAGGCCCACGGCAAGCACCTCTTCCTCGGCTTCGGGCACGACTGGGTCCACGTCCACCTCGGTCTCTTCGGCAAGTACGGTTTCGGTCCGGTCCCCGCCCCGCCCGCCACGGACACCGTGCGGCTGCGCCTGGTAGGAGCGCAGCACTACGCCGACCTGAGGGGGCCCACTACCTGCGCCCTGGTCACCGGAGCCGAGAAGCAGGCCATACACCTGCGGCTGGGCCCCGACCCGCTGCGCGCCGAGGACGACCCGGACCGGGCGTGGCGGCGCATCTCCCGATCCCGCACCACCATCGCCGCCCTCCTGATGGACCAGAAGGTGGTGGCCGGGATCGGCAACGTCTACCGCGCCGAGGTCCTCTTCCGGCACGGCATCGACCCCTACCGCCTCGGCCGGGACCTCAGCCGCTCCGAATGGGACGCGATGTGGGCGGACCTCGCGACGCTGATGCGCGAAGGCGTGCGCAACAACCGGATCGACACCGTCCGCCCTGAACACACCCCCGAGGCCATGGGCCGGCCGCCAAGGGTGGACGACCACGGCGGAGAGGTCTACGTCTACCGACGGGCCGCACTGCCCTGCCTCGTCTGTGAAAGCGAGGTCCGCACCACCGAGTTGGGCGCCCGAAACCTCTTCTGGTGCCCGGTCTGCCAACAGAGGTGAAGCCCGGCGTCGTGCGCGCCCCCCGGGCGCTGGCGCGCCCATCGGCCTCCGCAGCAGTCCCCACCAGCCCCTCCCCAGCAGGTCGTGACCTCCCCCGTGCCGCCTGATGCACCCCCCTTCCGCTCTTGCGGCACCACAGCTCCGGGGGGTACCACTGCGGACACACAGCCAGGATGGATAGGGTCGCGAATCAATGGCCGGTGCAGGAGCAGCGATGTTCACGGCCCGGGTGCGCAGGGCTGTGCACCGGGCCCGCACAGCGCTGCGCAAATCCGGGGTCGACTACTTCCGCGGTGACGGGTCCGACTGGATCGCCTTCGCCGGTCTCCTCCTCGCCATCCCCGCACTCACTTGTGGGACCCTCACCATGCCGGTCTGGATCCCGCCGGCGGCCCTGGTGCTGCCGATCGTCGCCGGCGGACTGCTGTTGCGTCCCGCCAGCCTCCTCGGCCTCTACGCGGCCTCCGCGATCGCCCTGATCGTCGAATCCCTCGTCCTTGGCCCGTACACCGAGGGCCCCGCCAGGGTCACTCCAGGAACCGTGCTGGTGGTGGCCGCCTGCGGATTCTTCGGCCTGCTCATCGCGCAGTTCCGCAGCCGGGTGGGGGTGCCCTGGCGCCGGGGCGGCACCATGCTCTTCGACCTGCGCGAACGCATCAGGGTGCAGAGCAAGCTTCCCACCCTGCCGCGCGGATGGCACCGGGAGATGGCGCTACGGCCGGCGGGTGGCCAGTCCTTCTCCGGTGACTTCGTGGTGGCCGCCCGTACGCATGCCGGGCGGACCCTCGAAGTGGTACTCACGGACGTCTCCGGCAAGGGCATGGACGCGGGCTCGCGGGCCCTGCTGCTCTCCGGGGCCTTCGGCGGACTGCTCGGCTCGCTGCCACCCCACGAGTTCCTCCCCGCCGCCAACGGCTATCTGCTCCGGCAGGACTGGGAAGAGGGCTTCGCCACCTCCATCCACCTGGTCCTGGACCTGGACAGCGGCGACTACGAGTTGTTCTCCGCCGGCCACCTGCCCGCCCTTCAGCTGTCCGCCGGAGCAGGCCGCTGGGAGGAGAAGGTCGGTCACGGCCCGCTCCTGGGCGTGTACGACGGCGCGGAGTTCGACGCGGTCAAGGGCTCGCTGGGGCCGGGCGACGTCCTGATGCTCTACACGGACGGGCTCGTGGAGACCGCCGACCGGGACATCAGCGAAGGGGTGGACCGCCTCACCGGCGAGGCGGAGCGCCACATCGCCACCGGCTTCGAGGGCGCGGCCTGGCACCTGATCGAGAAGGTGGCCAAGGACGTCAACGACGATCGGGCCCTGCTGTTGATCCGCCGCTCCTCCTGAGCCCTTCACCGGCGTGAGGTGGGCCACCCGCCCCCGATTGGACCGGGCCCGACAAGTCTTCCCCGCACTAGCGTTCCGGCCATGGACCCGCAGCTAGAAGCCGATCTGGCCCGTCTTCCCGAACTCCTGGACGGCGCCCGCGAGCACGCCCTTCGCTTTCTGTCCGGCCTGGACGACCGCCCGGTCGTCCCGCCCACGCCCACGCAGCGCCACCTGGCGCCGCCGCTACCCGAGCGTGGCTTCGGGTTGAAGGACGCGCTGGCCGCCTTCACCGACCGCTGGGAGGCCCGGTTGGGTGCCGGCCCCGGTCCGCGCTACTTCGGCTTCGTCACCGGCGGGGCCACCCCCGCCGGACTGGCGGGTGACTGGCTCACCGCCGCCTACGACCAGAACTCCAACTCCGCTCTGGACCCGGGCGGGCAGGACCTGGAGCGCGAGACCGTCGGCTGGCTGCGCGAACTGTTCGGGCTCGGGGCGGACCACCACGGCACTCTGGTCAGCGGCGCCACCATGTCGAACACGGTGGGGCTCGCCATCGCCCGTGAATGGCTCGGCGAACGCCAGGGCGTCTGCCCCGCCGAGGACGGGGTCGCGGCCCTGGGTTCGGTCCTGGTCCTCTCCGGGGCTCCGCACTCTTCTGTGGGCAAGGCCCTGTCAGTCCTCGGGCTCGGCCGCTCGGCCCTGGTCGAGGTTGCCACGCTCCCGGGCCGGGAGGCCGTGGACCCGCACGCTCTGGAAGCCGCCCTGCGCCGCGCGGACGGCCCGTGCGTGGTGGTCGCCAACGCCGGCACCGTGAACACCGTCGACTTCGACGACCTGCGGGCCGTCGCCGCCCTCCGCGACCGGTACGAGTTCTGGCTGCACGTCGACGCGGCCTTCGGTGCCTTCGCTGCTCTTTCCCCCGCGCACTCCCACCTGACGCGTGGGCTCGATCTCGCCGACTCGGTCTGCGTCGACCTGCACAAGTGGCTCAACGTGCCCTATGACAGCGCCGTGCAGTTCACCCGCCGACCCGACCTCCAGGCCCGGGTGTTCCGCAACTCGGCCGCCTACCTCGGCCCGCTCGCCGCCGCCCCCGACCTCGTGCACCTCACACCGGAGAACTCCCGGCGGCTGCGGGCACTGCCGGCCTGGCTCACCCTGGCCGCCTACGGGCGGGCCGGCCATCGTGAGATCGTCGAGCGCTGCATCGCCGGTGCCCGTGACCTCGCCGATCAGCTCGACTCCGACCCTGCCTTCCGCCTCCTCGCACCGGTACGGCTGAACGTCGTCTGCTTCACGCTCTCCCACCATCCGACGCCCGAACGCCTGGCCGCCATCCGGGACTCGGCTGCGTCGGCCGCCTTCTTCACCCCTACGGTGTACGAGGGCACACCCGCTCTGCGGGCGGCTTTCTCCAACTGGCGCACCACGCCGGCCGACGTACGACGGGCGGCGGACGCCCTGCGGGCAGCTGCTCGAAGGACCGGGCCCTGAGCGCTCTTTGGCGGACCGCCCGGGAGCCGGGAGGAGGAATCTTGGCATCGTTGGGCTTGGCGGCGGTAGAGGCGCTCGCCTGCGCTGCCCACGCGCAGCAACAGGACAAGTCCGGGCAGCCGTACGTCGTGCATCTGCGGGCGGTCGCCGACGGGGTACGCAGTCGCGGCGGCAGCGATGCGCAGATCGCGGCGGCCTGGTTGCACGACTCCGTCGAGGACGGGGTACTGAGCCGTCGATGGCTGGCCGGCGCCGAACTCGCCCCGGAGGTCAAGGCCATGGTGTTGGCCTTGACCAAACTCCCGGGTGAGCCGATGGAGGAGTACGCGGCGCGCATCTTGGGCACCCCCGGCGCGCTGCTGGTCAAGGAGGCTGACCTCGCGCACAACGCGGATCCCGAGCGCCTGGCGTTGTTGGATGCAGGGACCGAACGACGGCTGGCCGCCAAGTACGCCCGGATGAAGGCCCTCCTGGGCTTGGAGGGCGACAATAGGTCAAGCTAATGCGCGAGTTGGCCGGAATCAGTCAGTGATGATTGGTGACGGGGCGGATAGCAGGGGCTCGTTGGTGGCACGATGTTCCCTGTGGGGGTGTGCGTGGCCGTACGCCCCAGGCCGGGCCAGGGGAACGACCGAGGGTGTGATCAGTATGGCCATTTCACTGTCTGTGGTGGTGCTGTTGGCGGTGATCCTGGTGGTGTTGATCCGCGGCGGCAACCTCAAGACCGGTCCCGCCGTGGTGGCGATCCTCTTCGGCTTCTTCCTGGCGTCCAGCACCATGGCCGAGGAAGTGAACAGCTTCCTCCAGTCCATAGCCACCATGATCAGCGACATCAAACTCTGACCTGGGCCGCCGGCCCGGCGTGGCTGGTGCGCGGGGGCCGTGCACCGCGATCGCGGCGGCCGGAGCCTTGCGTGGGCGTGTGCCACGGTCGTCGGGCAGCACCCACGAACCGGCCGATCCGTGGGACGGCCCCGGGGCGGAGGATGCCGGGCTCTTCCAGAAACGACTTCGGCCCCGTGCCAGCGAAGATCTCGCTGGCACGGGGCCGAACTCAGAACAGAGCGGGCGACGGGAATCGAACCCGCGTAGCCAGTTTGGAAGACTGGGGCTCTACCATTGAGCTACGCCCGCACGATGCACCGCAGGTCACGGGTACCGCGGCACGAGCAGCATCCTAGCGGGTTCCTGGGGTGGACTGCACACCCCTTCCGGCCGTCGTGGACAACCGGCACGGATTCCCCCGCGGGCATGTACCCTACGTCTCGCACTGACGGGGTGTGGCGCAGCTTGGTAGCGCGTCCGCTTTGGGAGCGGAAGGTCGTCGGTTCGAATCCGGCCACCCCGACCATCTTGTTCGACCATGCGTGATCGCTTTGTCCCGACCACGGTTCTGCTTCGTTCCCGACGCAGCCGTTCCACATGATCGCGTTGTGGGTGGCCTCGTGCTTGCGGTTACTATGCAAGCTGCGTGCCCGTGTGTCTGATGTACCGGGCCCGATCCGCTGGACCCGCCGGACAGGCGGTGTCAGCAGAACCCCAAGAAGTCAGCCACCAAGGAGACCGAACCGTGAAGAGCGCCGTGGAGACCCTGAACCCGACTCGGGTTCGGCTCACTGTCGAGGTGCCCTTCGAGGAGCTCAAGGACAGCCTCGACGCGGCGTACAAGAAGATCAACCAGCAGGTCACGGTGAAGGGCTTCCGTAAGGGCAAGATCCCGGCCCGCGTCATCGACCAGCGGTTCGGCCGCGGTGCGGTGCTGGAGGAGGCCGTGAACGACGCCCTCCCGAAGTTCTACACCGAGGCGGTCAACGAAGCCGAGGTCAACCCGCTGGGTCAGCCCGAGGTCGACATCACCGAGCTGAAGGACGGCGAGCTGCTGGCCTTCACCGCCGAGGTCGACATTCGCCCGACGATCGAGATCCCGGACTACTCCGGCATCGAGGTCGAGGTGGACCCGATCGAGGTCACCGACGAGGACATCGAGAAGTCCGTGGAGCAGCTCCGCGACCGCTTCGCCTCCACCAACCCGGTCGAGCGCGCCGCCACCGACGGTGACGTCGTGACGATCGACCTCGAGGCCAAGGTCGACGGAGAGGTCCTGCCCGACGGTGTCGCCGAGGGTGTTTCGTACACCATCGGTTCCGGCGAGCTCCTCGACGGCATCGACGAGGCCGTCAAGGGCCTGGAGGCCGGCGGCGAGGCCACCTTCACCTCGCAGCTGAAGGGTGGCTCGGCCGAGGGCAAGGACGCCGAGGTCACCGTCAAGGTCACCCAGGTCGCCGCTCGTGAGCTGCCGGAGCTGGACGACGAGTTCGCGCAGATGGCGAGCGAGTTCGACACGCTGGACGAGCTCAAGGCCGACAGCCGCAAGCGCCTCGAGAACACTAAGCAGTACGACCAGGCCACCCAGGCCCAGGAGCGCGTGCTGGAGAAGCTCCTGGAGCTGGTCGAGGTCCCGATCCCCGAGAAGCTGCTTGAGGACGAGGTCAACACCCGCAAGCACAACCTGGAGCACCACCAGCTCGGCCAGATGGGCATGACGCTGGAGAAGTACCTGGAGCTCCAGGGCAAGACGGTCGAGGAGTTCGACGCCGAGACCAAGGAGCAGGCGGTCAAGGGCATCAAGACCCAGTTCGTGCTCGACGAGCTCGTCAACACGGAGAAGCTGAACGTCAACCAGGAGGAGCTCACCGAGCACCTCATGCGGCGTGCCTCCTCCTCCGGCATGTCCCCCGACCAGTTCGCCCAGGCCGTCGTCGAGGGCGGCCAGGTGCCGATGCTCGTCGGCGAGGTCGCCCGCGGCAAGGCCCTCGCGGTGGTCGTCGAGGCGGCCAAGGTGACCGACACCAACGGTGTCGTGGTGGACCTGTCCGACGAGGACGAGGACGAGGACGCGGCCCAGACCGTCGAGGCGGTCGTCGCGGACGAGGACCAGGCCGAGGCCAAGTAGGGCTCTGCGCCTCGCGCTGAACACGGGTGAAGGGCTCGGACGCAACTCGCGTCCGGGCCCTTCGTCGCAGTCGCGCGGGGGCTTGACAGCCGCCCGTGACCCCTTGGGTACCTTGCGCTCCCAGCGAACAGTTCCGGAAGCGGGATGGCGTTGTCCGACCTGCGCGTTAGGGTCCATGAATACGAGGGCACGGACGTATCCGGAAGCGGGATGGTACGACCCCACGCTGCGGCCGGTCCGCGCCCCCAGGACAAGACGCTGAGACGGCCTTCGGCGCCGTCGGAGACGAGCAGGTGGATACGTGACGAATCTGATGCCTTACGCCGCGGGTGAGCCGTCCATCGGTGGTGGCCTCGGCGACCATGTGTACAACCGGCTGCTCGGCGAGCGCATCGTCTTCCTCGGCCAGCAGGTCGACGACGAGATCGCCAACAAGATCACGGCGCAGCTCCTTCTCCTGGCCGCAGACCCGGACAAGGACATCTACCTCTACATCAACAGCCCCGGTGGTTCGGTGACGGCCGGCATGGCCATCTACGACACCATGCAGTACATCCCGAACGACGTCGTCACCATCGGCATGGGAATGGCCGCATCCATGGGCCAGTTCCTGCTCACCGGCGGCGCCTCGGGCAAGCGCTTCGCCCTGCCGAACACCGACATCCTGATGCACCAGGGCTCCGCCGGCATCGGCGGCACCGCCTCGGACATCAAGATCCAGGCCCAGTACCTGCTGCGCACCAAGCAGCGGATGGCCGAGATCACCGCTCACCACTCCGGTCAGACGGTGGAGGCGATCATCCGCGACGGAGACCGTGACCGTTGGTTCACGGCGGAAGAGGCCAAGGACTACGGCCTCATCGACGAGATCATCTCCGCTGCGTCCGGCGTTCCGGGCGGCGGCGGCACCGGCGCCTGATCTGCGCCCCACGCCCCGCCCCACTGACGCTGACAGTCCGCAGAACGCCACCAGGATGGTGAACACCCCCATGCAGCACACGCAGAACAACCTTTCCGCGAGCGGCCTCTACACGGGCCCGCAGGTGGACAACCGCTATGTCGTTCCGCGCTTCGTCGAGCGCACTTCGCAGGGCGTGCGCGAGTACGACCCGTACGCGAAGCTCTTCGAGGAGCGCGTGATCTTCCTCGGCGTGCAGATCGACGACGCCTCCGCCAACGACGTGATGGCACAGCTGCTGTGCCTTGAGTCGATGGACCCGGACCGCGACATCTCCATCTACATCAACAGCCCCGGTGGCTCGTTCACCGCGCTGACGGCGATCTACGACACCATGCAGTTCGTCAAGCCCGACATCCAGACCGTCTGCATGGGCCAGGCCGCCTCCGCTGCCGCCGTCCTGTTGGCCGCCGGCACCCCCGGTAAGCGGATGGCCCTGCCGCACGCCCGCGTGCTGATCCACCAGCCGTCCTCCCAGACCGGCCGGGAGCAGCTCTCGGACCTGGAGATCGCGGCCAACGAGATCCTGCGCATGCGGGACCAGCTGGAGGAGATGCTGGCCAAGCACTCCACCACGCCGATCGAGAAGATCAGCGAGGACATCGAGCGCGACAAGATCCTCACCGCAGAGGACGCTTTGGCCTACGGCCTGATCGACCAGATCGTCTCGACCCGCAAGTCGAGCATTTCCTGATCCTTGCGTCCCTTGGCGTGGGTCACATCAGCGTCATGTGTGTGTGAACCACGCCAAGGGGGGCCCGGATAGGGGTCCAAGCAAGGTACCGTCGGATATGAGGCACCAGGAGCCGCTGAACCAAGCTGCTCCCAGGCGAAGGGGAAGCACCTCGTGGCACGCATCGGTGACGGCGGCGACCTGCTCAAGTGCTCGTTCTGCGGGAAGAGCCAGAAGCAGGTGAAGAAGCTCATCGCAGGACCCGGTGTCTACATCTGCGACGAGTGCATCGATCTCTGCAACGAGATCATCGAGGAGGAGCTCGCCGAGACCTCGGAGGTGCGGTGGGAGGAACTGCCCAAGCCGCGCGAGATCTACGAGTTCCTTGAGGGGTACGTCGTCGGGCAGGAGCCCGCGAAGAAGGCGCTGTCCGTCGCGGTGTACAACCACTACAAGCGGGTCCAGGCCGGCGAGAACGGCGGCGCTCAGGGCCGGGACGACGCGATCGAACTCGCCAAGTCCAACATCCTGTTGCTCGGCCCGACCGGCTCCGGCAAGACGCTGCTCGCTCAGACCCTGGCCCGGATGCTGAACGTGCCGTTCGCCATCGCCGATGCGACGGCGTTGACGGAGGCCGGCTACGTCGGCGAGGACGTCGAGAACATCCTCCTCAAGCTCATCCAGGCGGCCGACTACGACGTCAAGAAGGCCGAGACGGGCATCATCTACATCGACGAGATCGACAAGGTCGCGCGCAAGAGCGAGAACCCGTCGATCACGCGTGATGTGTCGGGCGAGGGAGTCCAACAGGCCCTCCTCAAGATCCTTGAGGGGACCACCGCCTCGGTACCGCCGCAGGGTGGCCGTAAGCACCCGCACCAGGAGTTCATCCAGATCGACACGACGAACGTGCTGTTCATCGTGGGCGGCGCGTTCGCGGGGCTGGAGAAGATCATCGAGTCGCGGGCCGGCGCCAAGGGTATCGGCTTCGGTGCGACGATCCGCTCCAAGCGTGAGATCGAGGCCACCGACCAGTTCCAGGAGGTCATGCCGGAGGACCTGGTGAAGTTCGGGATGATCCCCGAGTTCATCGGTCGCCTCCCGGTGATCACCTCGGTGCACAACCTGGACCGTGAGGCCCTGCTCCAGATCCTTGTCGAGCCGCGTAACGCGCTGGTGAAGCAGTACCAGCGTCTGTTTGAACTCGACGGTGTGGAGCTGGACTTCGAGCGCGAGGCGCTGGAAGCCATCGCCGACCAGGCGATCCTCCGCCAGACCGGCGCCCGTGGACTGCGCGCCATCATGGAGGAGGTCCTGATGTCGGTGATGTACGAGGTCCCGTCCCGCAAGGACGTGGCCCGGGTGGTCATCACCGCCGATGTGGTCCGCTCCAACGTCAACCCGACCCTGGTGCCGCGCATCGTGGGCAAGGGCGAGCGCCACGAGAAGTCCGCATAGCGACTCCCGTCCCACATCGGTTCGTTCGAGGGGCACCCCGTGCCGGGGGTGCCCCTTCGGCCTGTCCGCCCCGTCCCCTCCGGTGGGCCGGCGGGCTTTTCGGTTTCGGTGCAGCACCGTGCCCCCTCTAAACTGTGCCCGTGACCGATAACACTCAGCAGCAGACCAGCAGCCCCAACTCCGAACTGCCGACCCAGTACGCGCCGGCCGAGGTAGAGGGGAAGCTGTACGAGCGCTGGGTAGAGCGCGGTTACTTCGAGGCCGACGCCAAGAGCGAGAAGCCTCCGTTCACCGTGGTCATCCCCCCGCCGAACGTCACGGGAAGCCTGCACCTGGGCCACGCCTTCGAGCACACCCTGATCGACGCCCTGACCCGCCGCAAGCGGATGCAGGGCTTCGAGACGCTGTGGCAGCCCGGCATGGACCACGCCGGCATCGCCACCCAGAACGTGGTCGAGCGGGAGCTCGCCAAGGAGGGCAAGTCCCGCCACGACCTCGGGCGGGAGGCGTTCGTCGAGCGGGTCTGGCAGTGGAAGGCCGAGTCCGGCGGTCAGATCTCGGGACAGATGAAGCGCCTCGGGGACGGCGTGGACTGGTCCCGTGAACGTTTCACCATGGACGAGGGCCTGTCCCAGGCGGTCCAGACCATCTTCAAGAAGCTGTACGAGGACGAGCTGATCTACCGCGCCGAACGCATCATCAACTGGTGCCCGCGCTGTCTGACGGCCATCTCCGACATTGAGGTCGAGTACCAGGACGACGACGGAGAGCTCGTCTCGATCCGGTACGGCGAAGGCGAGGCCTCGATCGTGGTCGCCACCACGCGAGCCGAGACGATGCTCGGCGACACGGCGGTCGCCGTGCATCCCGAGGACGAGCGCTACCGGCACCTGGTCGGCACCGAGATCGAGCTGCCGCTGACGGGGCGTCGCATTCCGGTGGTCGCCGACGCGCACGTCGACCCTGAGTTCGGCACCGGCGCGGTGAAGGTGACTCCGGCGCACGATCCGAACGACTTCGAGATCGGCCAGCGCCACGGCCTTCCCAACCTCGCCGTCATGGACGAGCACGCGATCATCACCGTGCACGGCCCCTTCCAGGGCCTGGACCGCCTGGAAGCGCGGAGCGCCATCGTGGCGGCACTGCGCGCCGAAGGTCGCATCGTCGCCGAGAAGCGCCCGTACACCCACTCGGTGGGGCACTGCTCGCGCTGCAAGACCACCATCGAGCCGCGACTTTCCATGCAGTGGTGGGTCAAGGTCGGTCCGCTGGCTCAGGCCGCCGGTGACGCGGTCCGAGACGGCCGGGTCAAGATCCACCCGCAGGAGATGGAGAAGCGGTACTTCGACTGGGTCGACAACCTCCATGACTGGTGCATCTCGCGTCAGCTGTGGTGGGGCCACCGCATCCCGGTCTGGTACGGACCGAACGGCGAGGTGGTCTGCGTCGGACCGGACGAGCAGCCGCCGACGGGCGAGGGCTGGCACCAGGACACCGACGTCCTGGACACCTGGTTCTCCTCCGGCCTGTGGCCCTTCTCCACGCTGGGTTGGCCGGAGCAGACCGAGAGCCTCGCGAAGTTCTATCCGAACTCGGTTCTGGTCACCGGCTACGACATCCTCTTCTTCTGGGTCGCCCGGATGATGATGTTCGGCCTGTACGCGATGGACGGCACGCCGCCGTTCCACACCATCGCCCTGCACGGAATGGTTCGCGACCAGTTCGGCAAGAAGATGTCCAAGTCCTTCGGCAACGCGGTCAATCCGCTGGACTGGATGGATTCCTACGGCTCCGACGCGGTCCGCTTCACGCTCGCCCGCGGGGCGAACCCCGGCGTGGACGTTCCGATCGGTGAGGACTGGGTGCAGGCCTCCCGGAACTTCGCCAACAAGATCTGGAACGCCACCCGGTTCGCCCTGATGAACGGTGCCACCGTCGAGGGTGAACTTCCCCCGACCGAGGAACTGTCGGCGACCGACCGGTGGATCCTCTCCCGTCTGAACACGACCGTCGCCGAAGTCGACGCCTTCTACGAGGACTTCCAGTTCTCGAAGCTCTCGGACTCCCTCTACCACTTCGCTTGGGACGAGGTCTTCGACTGGTACGTCGAACTCTCCAAGACGGTCTTCTTCGCCGGTGGGGAGGGCGCCCGGATCTCCGGCCGGGTCCTCGGCGAGGTGCTCGACGTGATGCTGCGCCTGCTGCACCCGGTGGTGCCGTTCGTCACCGAGACGCTGTGGACCACCCTCACCGGGCGCGAGTCGGTGGTCATCGCCGATTGGCCCAAGGACAGCGGCTTCCGGGATGCCGCGGCCGAGGCGGAGATCGCCAACCTCCAGCAGGTGGTCACCGAGGTCCGTCGCTTCCGAGCGGACCAGGGGCTCCAGCCTGGCCAGAAGGTTCCCGCCCGGCTCGACCTGTCGGGCACCGCGCTGGCCGCGCACGAGGGGGCGATCCGTCAACTGCTGAGGCTGCAACCGGAGGGCGAGGGCTTCAGTGCCACCGCCAGCCTCCCGGTGGGCGGGGCGACCGTGGCTCTCGACCTGTCGGGAACCATCGATGTCCCGGCTGAGCGCAAGCGGCTGGCCAAGGACCTCGGGGCAGCCGAGAAGGAGAAGCAGCAGGCCGAGGGCAAACTCGGCAACGAGGCCTTCCTCGCCAAGGCCCCCGACCAGGTGGTGGAGAAGATCCGGGCCCGTCTGGCCAAGGCGGAGACGGACATCCTCCGGCTCCAGAGCCAGCTGGACGCCCTGCCGCAAGGCTGAGCCGTGCCGCCCGGTTCGAGTCACGCTCCGGGCCGACGCCGGTGGTGGGCCCGGGTGTCGTGGGGTCGAAAACGCCCATGGCACCGGTGCTCCTCACGGAGCGGGGACGGCCGGGCCTGGCGGCGAGAAACTCGGGTGAAACGCCCGGTCGGGTCTTCCGGCCGGGCGTTTCGCCTTGTTGGACCCGCAGGGCTCACAAGGCGCCGAGGGCGACTCGGCAGCCTTGTGACCCGGCTACGACCGGTTGAGCCCGTCCGCGGCACCGAGCACGCATGATGGACGGTATGCCCGATACGCGTCTTAGCTCGGCGATTCGCTCGCTGGTTGCCCACGGCCGCCGACACACCGTCGGCCGGGCCTCCTCCCCGCGTGCCCTGGACGTGCTCACCAGCCTGAGCTGCTTCGCCCTGATGATGCTCGACCTACCGGGTCTGACGGCTGCGGACAACTCCCTCACCGGCATCCAAGCCACTTTGATGCTGGCCCTCGGCGCGGCCACGCTGTTGGTGCGGCGCCGTGCTCCCTGGCTGTCCTACCTGACCGCGATCGTCTTCATCGGATGGCTGCACGAGCTGACGCTCATCCAGTTCGCGCTGTACTCGGTGGCCCGCTACCGGGGGCGACGGGATGGCCTGATCTGCACTCTCGGCTACTTCGCCTTCGCACTCGCCATGTTCTACACACCGGGCTGGCCGGTCCACCGGGGAGACACCCTCAGTGCCTTCCTCGGGCTGGTGGTCCCCATCGGCGTGCTCGCCTGTGCGGTCGGTATCGCCGCCAACCGCCAGGACCTCGTGCGGGAGATCGACGCGCGCCGCGCCGAGACCGCGGTGCTCCAGGCGGTCCACCAGGAGCGTCTTTCGGTGGCCCGTGACGTGCACGACTTCGTCGGCCGGGAGCTGACCCTGCTGACCGTCCGCGCCGAGGTGTTGGCGCTCCGCTCGCGGGAGTCGGCATACCAGAAGGACTTCGAGGAGCTCTCGGACACGGCCCGGCGGGCGCACCTGGTGCTCAACGACATCCTCGTGCACCGGGGTGACCGGGCTGCCACCCCCGGCGTCGACGGTCTTTCGGCGCTGGCCGAGGAGAGCCGACGCGCAGGCTCCCCGGTACGACTCGCCGTGGATCCGGACGCTGTGCGGCTGTCACCGATGCGGCAGTCAGCCGTCTACCGGGTGGTCCAGGAGTGCCTGACGAACGCGACCAAGCACGCGCGTGGCCAGCTCGTCGACGTGTCCATCACCACTGACGGGACCCTCCTGCGGATCGCGGTGCACAATTGCCTGCCCGCCGGGCAGCCCTCGCGGGCGCCGGTGTCTGCGGGTTCGGGCACGGCGAGCATGACCGAGCGGGTGCAGACCATCGGGGGCAGTCTGACCGCGACCCGCACCGACCGCGGCTACCAGGTGGTGGCCTTGATCCCGCTGGGCTGAGCGGGTCCACCGCGGTCCGGGAGCAGTCTGGGCGGATCGGGCCGCGTGGTGTGGGAGGTGCGCGGCGATCGGTCCCGTGGGCGGGCCTTGTCGCCTGCCCACGGCGGTCCGCGGCCAGCGCGTCCTCAGCTGCCTTGCTTCTCGCCCCCCGTTATGTTTTCTGCGGTTCCGCAATGGGGCCGCTGGCCTCTGGGCCCGGCATGGCTGTGTCCCCCTGTCGATGGCATGACCTGGGGGGTGGTGTCACCGGGTCCGGGGGTGTTCGTCGGAGACGCTGATCAGAGGTCCGGCCACCGTCCGGTCCGGCGCAATGCTGGACAGTTCGCGGGCGGCAGGTCTGCATAACGTGGATGCGCGAGCACGACACCCGAGCCGGGGCCGGCACCGCCAACACCCCCTGGGAAGGGGCA